>NZ_JAKLTL010000007.1:0-200011 GCF_022012315.1 Acinetobacter sp. ME22 | reverse complement strand
CAAAAATATCAGTTTTAAAGCCAATACTTTCATTTGCTCCGACCAGTGCAGGTGTAGTGAGCAGAATCAGATCACCATATAAATTGGTTGTTACGTTCATAGAACCCTCTATACACCTAGTATTGCTCGAATCTGACTTTTATTTCTTGAGATCGTGTTCAGCGTAACTTTTTGACCTGAAGATCCTGCCATTACGCCTGGCACCTCATCCCAATTGACCAGATTGTTAATCACCAGATGCTGCGGTTGAATTGCCTGTGTCTGATTAAACTCTTGACTCAGTGCATAAACATCTGAAGCACTCCGCTGAGTATTCAAAGCCTTAGTACTCATCACATCAGATCCAATAAAACCGCCATCTGCAAATTTATCTGGTAACTCTCCTGTTGCATTCATATAGTTCAGATTGGCTAAACCTAATTTTGATACAGCGGTGGCTTTCATCATAAATTCACCATTGGATGCCCAAATTGGAATTTCATCACTCGTACCAGTCCCTTTCCCAGTAATATGACCACCTGTTGCATAGCCACTAGCATTTGGTGTAAATGCTTGCAAAGCCGCCTGTAAAACTCCTGTTTGTACAGTCGTCATGGCAACCGCTGGCAAGTTATATGGAAACGGTGCAGATGCCCATGCAGCAGAAATCGCAGCATAGCTATTCATCATTACGCTTGCTAAATTTGCGCCTTTTTGAATCCCAACTAATGTTGTATATGCTGTTGATGACTCACCTACATACCCTTTAACCAACTCTGCCATACTGCCAAAAGCAGAAGACATGGTAGATAAATTACCGCTATAGGTTTGTAATGTCAGATCTTGCTCTTTCTGTGCATATTCTTGCTGAATAGCTGCTTTTTGTGCCTGATAAGCCTGCTCAGCTTCTAATAAAAGCTTATAACGCTCATTTTCACTTGAGATTTCAAAATTACCATTACTGTCCTTTTTATTGATATCAGTGACATTGCTTTGGTACGATTCCCATGCGCTGCCTGTTGCCTGATCATACTGGTTCTGAAATTGCCATGCCTTGAGCTGAGATGGTGTCATAGAGCGTTCAGCTAAAGTTTGCAAAGCTGACTGTTGGGTTGCATCGGTTTGCTCGGCAAGAGTCTTTCTTAAATCCTGAACCTTAAGCTGTTGCGTATTTTGGTACTGCTTCAATTCATAGGCTAGCTGATCATCAATCGACTTCTTGGCCAATGCCTTCTGTGTATCATTCATTGAGGTGGAAAGATCAATCACCCGTTTATTGATCTCAGCCTCTTTCTTGAGTTTTTCCTCACCTGTCCACTGCCAACCATAGATCTGTTGTTCAATTTGCAACTGAGCCAACTTGGTGGATTGTTCATAACGGGTATTTTCAACAGCAGTCAAGCGTTTAAGTTCATCACCTGTAAAGGTTTTACCCAATTCCTCCAGTTTTTTCTTATGCTCAGTCGCGCGTTGATAATCTTCACCATAGTAGTCACCACGGATTTCTATTTGCTTATCTGCTCGGTCTTTTGCCAGTTTTTTCAGTTCTTCACTGGCATCTGCAGCAATTGAAACCTCAGCTTTGGCATCCTTTAAAGCCTCTTCACTGCCTTTGTACCCAAGAACTGAAACATGTACATGTCCACCTGTCGCTCGGGAAGATGGATTGCTATATTCATTAATGGTTTTAATGACAAACCCATACTTTTTAGCGACTTCCTGCAAACGGTTAATCGATACCTGAGCATCTTTAGCATTCTTCACAGTAAAATCAAATGCTTGCCCAACTGCATGTTTACTGTTAGTTCCCTTATGATAGGAATCGTTAAATGCCGTAAAGCGATTTAAGTCACTCCCTAAAGTCTGCTGGGTCAGTTGGGCAAAGTCTGCGGTGTACTGATGAACCTTACCTCCTGCAACTGATTCACCTGACTTGATCCGTAAACCATTGAGAGATGAAGCACCAACCAGTTGATTCAGCTTGGTTTGATACTCAAGCTGTTTCTTTTGGGCTTCTTCAATTTTCTTTTCAGACTCTTCACGCGCTTTGCTTTGTTTTTGTAGCTGATAACCAGACATGGCAACATCATATTGTGCCTTCGACAAATAATCCGTGCGCTGATTTGAAAATCCCATGCCTGAATCTTGTTTAAACTGGGCAAGATATTCTGCTTCATCTCGTGAACGCTTATAGCGCGTCATATAGTTCTGAATCCACGACTCTTTCGCAATATCATCCTGAACTTTTTGAACAGCTTCACGTTGCTTTTGGGTCAATCGCATAAAAGCTAGTGTTGTTGCATCAATAGCAATCGTATGTGCATTTTGCTTTTGTGTAGCTTCATCAGTTTTTTTATTGAGCTGTCCCAGTACATCTTTTTGTTTGTCATAAGAAGCCTTTGCACTAGCATTGGCAGTAATCAAATCCCGAATTTTGGTGAGCTGCTCATCATTGACACCATTGATTGATTTTACAGCACTATAGAACTGGTCAGCCGTGATTTTACCCTGTACATACTGTTGATATTGCTGCTGAATCTGTCTTGCGACCTGTTCAGAAACACGCCCAGAATCTTGAATATAATCAATATAACTGCTCAAGTCTGAAGATGCTGTGACATATTTGACACGTAACTCTTCAACTTGCTCAGTTAACTGATGAATAGCAGTATCTTTTTGTACACTATTTAATTGCTCATATTTCTGACGTAATTCATCTACAGACTGGCTTTGGGTATCTAATACTTGAGCAGTGTCTTTAGTATTATCTTTAAGTAACAAATATGATGCAGCAACAGATGCAACTGTCAACCCTAAACCCACTGGTCCACCCAAAACTCCAAGCAAACCACGCCCAACATTAGCAGCAGTCAACTTGGCGGCATTATTGGCTTGCTGAGCAACAGTATCCACCTCTAGTGCTGCTGTATGAGCTGCACGTAATGGAATTAAGGTCTTCTCCATGAATGCGATACGCTGCATACCTGTCAAACGTGCAAGTTGTGCTTCAGCATTTGCTAACTCTGCAGCTGTAAGCTGTAACATACGTGCAGCCCGTACTGCTTCAATCTCAGTATTCAGCAAGGTTTGCTGACGCTCAGCAATTAATGCTGAAACGCGCTGAACACTTACCCCAACATATTTCAAGGCAACAGGTATCAGGCTACCAACCATATAGGAACCCAATACCATTGAAACACTTTTAATTTCATCAGTATGATCGGTGATTAATTGCAAAGCGGGAACAGCATTATTAATCAGATTAGTTTCAAGCCCTTGCCATTGTAAGTGTAATAGATTCAGATTTTCTTTGGCTAAAGCTAAACTACCAACCATGTCATCCGACATGATTGCCCCTGCTTTTTGTGCAGCATCACCCCACTTTTTAAAGCCCTCTCCACCATTTTTGAGTAAAGGCAACAGCAGGGAAGAATCGGAAATAATCGCTTCCATGTAGAATTTCATATCGTTCTGGGAAGCACCGACTTTTTGCAGTGAGTTGTAGTAAAGCTGCAAGGCTTCAGGGCCAGATAGCTTTTGGAATTGCTGAATAGTTACACCCACCTGTGGGGCAATATTGGTAAAGAAGTCAGCCAGTGGGCCACCGCCTGTTTGCTGAAAATCCCCAATGCGGTCTTGCATGTCTTTCATTTTATCGGCAAAGGATTCCATCGAAATGCCTGCCGTTTCTGCACCTGCCGCATAATACTGAAACTGCTGAATAGAGGTATTGGATAATTCAGCAAACTTTTTAATATCATTGCCTGTTTCTACCACCTGATTGGCATAAGCCACCATACCGCCCAAAGAAATCCCTGCAACGGCAGTGCCCAAACTTTTTGCAGCGAACGAAGCAACATCAAACGATTTTGCAATGTTTTGGGTAGAGCTATTTGCCTGGCGCTCTGCCTGAGCCAATGGCTCAGTAAATGAAGCAATTTTGGCAACCAGATCCAGTGTTAAACGACCAAGTGATGCAGCCATATTTACTTTTCCTTAGGCAATAAAAAACCCTGATAAACAGGGTTTTAATAAAAATAGGGGCTTAATTTACTAATTCAGACAATCCTTAAAGCCATTGGATAACATCTGCAATGTATCTAGTGCAGCAGGTGCACGTGCGCCAGACCAAGTTCCAATTTGTCTAAAACCTGAATTCTTAATACTTCCTGTACTTTCCTGAGCAGCACCAATATTTTGAAATATCAATTCAATCTGATTGTTTTTTAATACAACTTTTGCATCATACTTTACAATATCTGTCACAAGCCCTGCTTGTTGTGGTCTTGTCTTTTTATTTCCTGTTGCAATTAGAATATTATTTTTATCATCAACATATTTAAAAACATTGCCACCATTAATATATTGAGAATTTTGCTTTTGATAATAATTCCCAGTATATGCTCCAAAGAAGCTACCCGCATTATCCATCAACATAACACCGTCATTAGTAAATACTGTAACAGCACATGCTTTTACATTATCAAAGCTGACAATTTTTGATGGTATAAATGAATAATTAACGTGATCAATATAGGTTGATTGCCCCATACCAGTTGGTACTGTAGAAACATTACTTGGTAGTGTAATTGGACTCATTGAGCATCCAGTTAAAATAAAAGTACTGACTAAAGAGCCTAAAATAGTTTTTTTCATATATTCACCTTAGTTATTTTAAGAAGAATATAGAGGATTGATTATAAAAAAACCACCTCGAAAGATGGTTTGATGTATACACAATTTTTAAATAACAAACTTACTAGGCATTATTTCTATTTCGTCGTTTAAGCAATTCATCTTCCAATGATGTTTCAGGTGATTCCTCATGTGGCATATAATCCGTTGCATCCACTTTCGTACCTTCCTTGACCTTAAACAACGTGTAATGTGCCATCCAGTTGCCAAAGGCTTGCTCAATACGACGACCAAAAAAAAGAGAGCCTCGCTTTTTACGGTAGGCTCTCCATAGCATCAGTTCAGGCTGACTTATGTTTCGTTTGGCATCGGCGATGGTTCTTCCACCGATTCCGCAGCAGACAAGTTCGCACCAGAACTCTTCGCTGTCACTGAGATCCAGTTCTTTCCCGAGAAATCAATCACCTCATCGGCAGCTTTATACATAGCATCAATCAGTTCTGTAGAAACACTTCCTGTATCGGTAATCGCAGGGAAAAACTTACTCTCTTCATCTTCATAAACCGTCTGAAAAATGAGTGCCTTACGCAGATGGTCAATCGTAAGTTCATTTTTGTCTTTCATATTCCAAACATCTGTGGCACTGACAAGATCGTCATGTGCCAAGATTTTGACCAGAATTTCACCTGAAAATTCATTGCCGTCCTTGTCGCGGAACTTAATAGTTTTTTCCACAAAAGTTCCAATGCCTAGTGCTGCTTTTGCTGAGTTAAATGTGAGTTTTGCCATTAGACTTTAAACTCCTCGTAAACTTCTGTTTGACGCTTCATTGGAATAGTGTGATTCACCAACGAGTCAGCATCAAACACTGGCGAGCCTTTACGAACTTTGGCTGTAAAATATGACCAGGTACGATCATCAGGCAATGTTACATCACTACCATTCAATGTTGGTACTGATGTTCCATCTGACCAACCAACATACACTCCAACTTCAGCTTTATCAGCAGCAAGCCCTAATAAAGTCAAATGTGATGCATTTTTAGGATCAGTATTGATCTGAATACTTCCTTCACCTGGTGTATTCAAACCATATTCTGAAGTTTTAGAATCCTCTTCATCTAAACAGGTTGAGTCAATATCGGTTGCACTGTCATCACCAAGTTGTAGAGCCTTAATGCATTGCATTAATGTAAGTGTGGGTGTGGTACCATGTAAAATCCATACTTTCGTGCCTTGTGATAAAACACCTTTTGATGCTGCCATGAGAAATCACTCCTAATCAGGCATAAAAAAAGCGCCCTTTCGGACGCATAACTAAAAAATTAAACTATCGATTTAAAAACCAGTTACCATCAAAACCCCGTACAAATAACTTTGTATTTGACTCATAGTGGCTAATGCGAGGGTTCAATATATAACTGTGCTGCTCAAGTACAGTACGTACCAAATCACGTACTTCATAAACACGCTTGCGATCCGTGTCATAGACCATGACTTGATACATCACATGATCGACGCTGGCAGGAACGTCTAAATCATTTTCAGCATATCCACTCACTTCCTGCCAGACAACATAAGGAACTGTTACACCTGTTGGGGCAACATCTTCATAAACCCGAAGCTCACTCCCTAAAACCGCCTGTACATTTGCATCAGCATTCAATAACCGAAAGATCGGCAAAAAATTCATAATTTGGCCAGCTCCTTATCAAGTTCAGGGCTAAATACTTCAGCAAATTTAGTGGTTACAGCACCTGTATTACTTGTCAAGGCAGGGCGCATAAAAGGTTTGGCTGCCATTTCACTGGTGCCAAACTCAAGGAATCGCCAATAAAATGTTGCTCCACCTGGATTATCTTTACCTGCACCCTGTATTTCACCTGAAGCTGCTGCAAATCCTTTCGCACCGCCACGGATACCAACTCGAATTTTTACCTCATTTTGTGAGGATTTCGCAGTCTGTATTGTGATATTTCTCCAGATTTTCTCACGGGTTGCAGGGTCATCTATCGATTTAGCATTCTGTTTGGCTGCATCCCGAACCAACTTCATGCTTTCACGTCCTGCTTTACGTGCAATACGTCGAGCAACTGAAGGTTTTGCTAATCGTTTGAGCTTATTGGACAACTGAAGATTGCCAGTAAAATGTGCTGCGACTGACATCTACCCCTCCTTAAACTTTTCAACACCACTTGAAAGCATAAAAGTACTGTAAATATTGCCTGTTTCAGCATCATCCAATGCTGGACCATCAATGGCATAAATCTGGTCTTTCCAAAGTACCCGCATATCAGTATCAATTTCTGAACCGTAACGGACTTTCATTCTGGCAATGGTTTGGGCTTGAGCTGCCTGAGCAGTCAGGAGATCTTTGGCGGATAACGGACTAATCTTGGCCCAGATGGTTTTGTAATCAATCCAACTCGCAACGGATTCAAATCCATCACCATCACGTGAGGCATCTCGCTTCTGGATCTTGACCCGATGCCGAAGTTCATTTGCAATTTGAACCATTTAATCATCATCCAAAGATCGTGATTGTCCCTTTTCTTCATCATCATAAAGTAATGCCATCAACTCATTATTTTGTTCAACAACCTGAGCCAATAGATTATTTTGTTGAGTCTGACTTTGTATCTGAAGTTGCAGTACTTGAAGAAGTTCCACCACTAAGGCGTTGCAACAACAGGGTGATTCGCTGTTTTGCATATTCTGCTTGTTGTTTGATTCGTTCACGTCGTTTCTCACAAGATGCACATGTCATGATATGTAACCTTCCTTTACCAAGGTTGCGCCTAACCAAAACAGTAAAAATATTAAAATGGCTGCCCAAATCAGGAATTGGTCTTTTGTCATCACAATACCAAAGGACAGTAATATGGAGATAACAAATCCTTGACTGGCGGCGGCAAGAATCCGTCATTGCTTGGCATATCTTTATCGATACCACGGTTTGAATCGTAATAACCACACAGCATCAGGATCGCCCGCTGCTGAACATAATTTTCAGCATCGAACTTCACACCCACATGGTCTTTTACTGCCTGCTCAGCACTCTTAAAAATATGTTCAAGATCTGTACTGTCATATAAACCATCGTCATAACGCAAATGCTTGGCAACATCAGCCACTGTTAGAGCCATCACCACCTCCTGCATTGCTGCTGGTACTGCCAGCTCCACCAAACGGATCATCTTTTGCATCACGTTTAGCTAAAGCTTCAAGACTAAAATTCTGCTGTTGCATATATGGCGTATTGCCACCAGCAACTGGCTTCAGATTGAACTTAATTCGAGCTTCATTTGGTGCGATAATTCCACCTTTGACCCCATTGCTGTAATAGGTCATCTGTGAATTAGCATCCATACGAATTAGACCATCTGTATTGAAAAATACTTCTAGACCCAATGCCTTTAAGCCAAAGCTATCATCAATCAGATTTTCGATGGCTTCGATGGGGCTTTGCAGACAGTCCACATAGTAAATGAGGTTCATGTCTTCAACTTTTTGCCCCGATGGGATACCTCCTAGACCAATTTTGAATGCTGGAACATGAAAGACTGAACAACAAACTTCAGCAGAAAGCTTATGCTGTTCAATCAACTGGGCATCCGATGCAGGCATACTCAGTGGAATGTATTTCATGTCCCCACCGAGTACCGCTGTTTTACCAATATTTCCAGATGAGTAATTCTGGTTCCAAGCATCATGAATTTTCTTGGCATCATCATCAGCAATTCGACCTGGTGCGGTCAGAATGCCACTCGGTCGGCTCATGTTATGAAAGAAATTTGCACCATATTTCTGGATAGCAACCCCACCCGACGCTGCTAAGACACATGCAGAAATTGGACTCAAGCCAACAAGTGGGTGATAAAAACAATTCCAGCGGTCATGGATAATTTCGGATGCAGGTAAAATAATCGATTGCGATTGTTGTGCGAGTTTATCGACCCCGATCTGGTAAAACACTTCACCCGCATCACTCACCAGAGGCATTACCAGATCAGGATTCAGCACAAATAGCTGCTGAACCAAACCAAAGGCATCCCGAAACTTCAAAACATAGGTATTACCACGTGTCAGTTTTGAAATGGTCCAATGCTCAATAAATTGCTGCATGGTCTGAAAACGGTTGGGTTTTTCGAGAAATTTGAATCGTGGATCTTTAACAGTTGTCCAAACATCGCCCTCTTGTTTACGCAATTCAAGAGGTAGCTTGCCCAAGTCTTTTGAAACCAGCGAAACACATGAAAAAACGGCATGAAAAGACAGTAAATCTCCACGCTTTAGCTCCATATTTCGCTGCCAAGCACCTGTAAATGGCTCATTAATGACTGAATACCATCCACCACCGCCAACAGGTGTCATGGATTTTTTGCGTAAAAAGTTACCAAACATACCCATTTCTTCACCTTTTTACGTGGTTTTTGGATGATCTGCAGTCTGGTTTAAAGCAACTAAACTGCCAAAATCATCAATAACTGCTGACCCATTGGGGTTTAAAAGTACTGCCAATCGTGCAATTCCAAGATAAATGAGTACATTGGCTTCATATTCTTGGACGTTGTGGATTTCACCCACCTTTGCAGCGTGTGTTTCCTGTAAATACTCAATTTGTGGCATAGTGCCTCCCTGTATGCGGTCATAAAAAAGCAGCCCATCAAGGACTGCTGTTCTCATGTATTTTCAGGTTAGGAATATTGAATATAACCCGCTGCATAGCTACGACGTGGTTTCCAACGGATATAGCGCTCTCCACGAATCGCCATCAAGTTATTCTGGTAAAGGTTGACCCAGTTTGGCGCAGCATCTGTACCCAAGTTAATGGTTGCTTCAGTACTTACAGCGAAGTCCATAAATTCATCATCCGCCAACAGGATTTCACCAGGAACAACCAGCGCAATTTTGTCCGTTGCTTTTGCTGAAATTTCAACAGGTAACGTCAACAGGTATTTATCCCCATTAATATTCATTTCTTCAAAATACTTTTTGCCTAATGCATCACGCATGACACTGAGTGTGGCTGCACGAGTTTCAGACATTACCCAAGTTGCACCATCCAACGGGATATTATTATCTGTTAGTAATTTAATCAGTGATAATAAATCAGCCTCATAAGCCGCAGCGGTTGTCCCTGTGCTCGTTACAGGCGTTGTGCCATATAGAACAGAAGCAGGACTGTCGTCACTTTCCGCTTTGCTCGGATCTAGAAACTGATCATCCATAAACTCGGCCGTTGATTTAACCAAATCATCCCGCACGATGGCATCTGCTTTCGGGCTTGAGAAACGAACCAATTCATCGGAAAGTAATACAATCCCTGCAATTTTAGATTTAGAAAGCGTTAAGCTACCTGTTGTTGGATTGGTTACGCCTTTAGTTTTGGTTTCACCTACCCACCCCACAGATGCAGCACCTGTCTGTGATGGCATTTTGATATTAAATGGAACTTGACGCATACGCGTTGCGATTTTATCTACAACGGTTTTGCCACGCAGTAATTCAATGAATTCAGCAGTTAAATTACTATAATCAACCAAGGATTCACCAAAGCTACTATTGGTGGTTGAACCAATCAGCGCCTTTTGAGTCAATGCTTTCTGAACAATCTCAGGAGCATTCCAACCTTTCAAAATATCAATTGCGGTCACTTGCCCTTTGCTGTGCGCTGCCATTGCAGAAGCTTTGACCATCATGGCAAAACCAATTCCTTTAGGTAAATTAGACTCAACCTTAATCGGATTACCTTGAGTAGACTGAGTGCCTTGCTCTGGGGTTTGACCCGCCACTGGGGTTGTTGAAGCTCCCCATTCAACTTGCCCTTTTTGAATATTCTCAAGGCGCTTCAAGTTTAATTGAAGGTTTTCAATTTCAGCTTCATACCCTTTAATTGTTGCTTCATCATCACCTTCAGGGGTTTTACCCTCCTTTAATGATTTCTCCATTACACCCGAGATTTTTTTCTGAGTATCTTGGATCGTTGCCTTAATTTTGTCGATATGTTCTTGCAAAGTCATACGAGTTTCACTCCAGTAGATTTAAATTTAGGTGTTTCAAGCAGCTTTACCCCACCCACTTTGGGTACTGGAGCGGCTGAATTTGTTGAAATAGGTGGAACACATGGCAAGGACTTTTCCTTGTCATGACTATTTGTTTGTTGAGATTTATGTTCAGGGTGACACAGTGATTTGATCCCTGTAATCGTGGCTTCCTGATTGGCGGGGATAGTTACAGCTGATAACTCATACCAGTCCCATTTAATGAATCTGTAACCCCAAGTTCCCTGAATATCAGCAACTTCAATCGGGCTAAAGCCGATTGATAATCCACGAACCAGACCTGTTTTAATGCTGTCCCAGGCAGTTTGCAGACGCTGCTTTAATTCTTCAGACTCAACTTGGTCAGGTTTGGTCAATTGAACTTTGACTTGAATACCTTCATCTGTGACAACAGCATCGATCACTTGACCAATCGGTTGCTTTTTATCGTGCTGCCATAGAAACGGTACAGGTAAAGTGAACTGAGCACCTTTCGGCTCAACCACATCATCCACACGATCTGGAGCAGGTGTAGTGGCAATGCCTTCCAGTGTCCATTGATCATCATCAAATGCTTTGACATTCAGCAAGCTATACGCGAGCTTCATATTTTTAAAACTCCAAAAAAAACCGCTCAATCGGCGGTTTAAAAATTAAGATTCTTATCAGTGCAGTCCTTATTTACCTCGCTTTGGCTTAACAGGCTGCTGCAAACGTGCCTTTAAAATACTGAGGTCTTCACAGGCCAAAAAAAATCGCTCATCAATGTGAGCGATTTCTTCTGGGGTTTTTCCCTGCGTTGTACAGGCACCTAAATGTGACTGTACATGCCGCAAATCTGTCATTTGCGACTGAATTTTATGAACATTCATAATAAGTTCCTATACAAAATAAACACCATAACTCTGTGCTGGTGGCTCAGGATTCATTGACATCAAAGCAACCCCGTTAAATGTGGCAATCAGTGGGTCAATCTTGCCCTTACCTGATTCTTGCTTGCGGATCGTCAAGGCATTGCCCTGATAAACGCCCTTGGCATTACCCACACACCAATTCATCATGCGTTGTCCTGCATGTAAAAATTTACCTTCAGCAACTTTGCGTTCTGTTGTCTGTACATAGCCTGATAACTGAAAGCCTTGAGGTACACCAATCAATAATTCAAAAGGGATTTCTTCAAGCAGACCATCCTGAAGCGATGGCATCCCCAATTTATCCAAACCAATTGCTGCCTTTTCTGGAAATTTCCCCGCATCATAGATCCGTTTACATAACTTTGCAGCTTGGCTGACATCATCCCCAATATTTTTAACAATGACTAAATCACCATCCTGCTCAAAATCCTTGAGCGCTGGTGCAATTTCCTTACGACGCTCTAAAGCAATTGGGTGTGCCCAAGCACGGTTCCAGCAATACCAAATTGATCGGTCATGTTTGTCACGACCAATAATTGCCATACCAAACAAGTCATCTAATCCACCACCATCGAAACCAACGGTGCAGATTTCGCTAAGATCTAAAATGGACTCCATAAAAAGCTTATCCTTGTATGCTGATAACTGCCAGAAATCAGCACCTGCCCAACGATCTGCACGTTTGTTCATGCCAATTTCGACATTCAAATATTTCGCCAGGAAGATCTGTACAGAATCATCTCCATTTTCCTGAGCTTGGGCATACTTGTTGAGCAAGAATCGAATATGTGTAGAGCGCCCCAAATTGGGATTGGTTACATAGAAATAATCTGGATCTAAATAACGTTCATCCTGAATCATTTCATCTGGGAATTCATACAAAATGGGTAAAAATGACGGATTGTCAATTTCACCATCACGCACCTTACGTGCATAATCCAATTTCTTTTTAAATACGCCTGCTGGTGGTTCATCTGATTGGGTCGATAACCAGATTAAAAAACCTTCAGGAAAAGAAGCCATACCACCTGTTGCTTCTTCAAGCATCGCTTCAGCATTAGCACGTTTACCAAAAATCCAAAGCTCATCCACCAGAATAAATGCGCCCTTTTTACCACCAACCGATCCTGTATCTGCTGCAACAACACTTAAAACTGCTTTGGTTACTCGATGCGTCACCGTTCGCGTATGCTCAGAAATACTGAATAATTTTGCAAGCTTTGGATCTTCGCGAATCATGTCGCGAATCGGTTTAAATGAGTTATCAGCAACCTCTTTGGTGGGTGCTAAAATAATAAACTCAGCCGAATGACGGTCATTCAGAATAATTGCAGTGAGCATAATGCCCGCAGCAATGGTCGATTTTGTATTTTTCTTACTGATTAACAGGAAAAATTCATTAATCAGGCGCTCATTTTTTTCATAGTCATAAGCACCAAAAATTGTAGCAACAAATTCAAAAACCCACTCGCCCGTAACCTCACCAACTTTAGGCTTTCCAGCAACGTCAACCAGTGTAAGTTTTTTAAATACATTTAAAGCCATTTGGGCTTCTTCTGGAAACAATGGCTTGCAAGCGATCAGAGATTCTTTGGCTAAAATCTTCTTTTCCCAGTCTGGGCAAGCTGTTGTCCAGATCGGGGACATTGAAGACATATCAACTCACTCTTTGTTGACCACGTGCTGCACGTTGATTGCCAGCCGTTGCAAAATCATTGTCATTTTCCGAGACATCACCCGCAGCATCATCACGACCCTGCTTCACTCCCTTTTCTGCGACCTTTCCATGTTCATAAGGCAATGCAGCTTTGGCTGCTTCAATCCGAGTCTTACGATCAATACGCGGATTTTTATAAATATATTGCAAAAACTCCAAGGAATTGGTTACAGTATCCATGTCTTTAAGTTCAGCATTGATTGCTGCCTCACCTAAAGGCATATGCTCAATTCCCCCATCCCCCTGAATATTCAAGCTCGCCAGATAGGCAATGACCTCGGGATTTTTCGCGAGCTGGCTGCCCTGCATGGTTGCAGAGCGTTCAGAATAGCCAGCCAAGACAGCAGCTTCTTTGTTTGACTTGCCCTGCAATTTTGCCTGGGCAAATGTCTTCATCTTTGCAGTTAAAGCCATTTTTTACCTCAATATCTTAGTTTTTGAAAAAACTTACTGGGATTTAGCCATTTTTCAAAAATGTTTAGTTATTTTTAGCCCAAAATGGGATTTTTTTTACACGTGAGGAAGGGGGGCGGTGACCGTTGGATGATGCTAATTTATTTTTCAATACCCCCCAGCCGTTATAATATGCACCAACTTTGTGCAATGACTGGAAACTGCGTGGTTTCATAAATTTGAATTTCATTTTTAAGATGTTCCACGATCAATGAGTTGAAATCCAAGTCGCTCTAATTGTTCCACGGTGAGCTGTTCAATGGTCATGTCAGGATAGATCTGGTCAACCTGAATATCTAACTGGTTCATCGCATTACTCCCTGACCTTGTTTACTTTCTTGGATGGTCTTCTTGCTGTGGCAGTCTTTGCATAATGACTGGAGGTTGTGCATATCATCTGTGCCACCTTGAGCCTTGTTGATGATGTGGTCACACTCCAGATCCATCGTGACTCGTCCACACTGGCAGCATGTCCATAGGTCACGCACATGCACTGCCTGCTTTAAGCGTCGCCACGGACGACCACCACGACCTTGTCCATATGATTCCTGACGTTGCAATGTAGGCTGATTACCCTGCAAGGTTGGTAATCGATTCGAGCTAAGTTTAGGTAATCGCATTACTTCACCGTATAGAGCTGAGCATCTTGTGGAATCGGATCAAGGAACTTCAATGGTGCAGTCCCAACCAAACGACGTTGGCATTGGGTACAAACTCCTTTCCAGTTACGGATATTCCAAAACAAAACCTGACTGTCCTTTGGCTCAGTGATATGCACAACATAATCAGCAGGAATCATATAGCCGCGCTTGTCACATTCATCACACCACGGGTTTGCTTTTAGATATTCAGCGCATGCTTTTCCCCAAGTCTTTTCGTTATCAGACTTGGTGACTTTGGATAGCAGATGGTCACGTCGTGCCAAGGCATCATCATCCACTTGGCGGTCACGCTTGCACTTTTCCCATACATCATTTTTTTGAGCCATAGTAACTCCCATAAAAAAACCACCCGAAGGTGGCTTGATTGCCCAAATTCTATCGCGGGGCTAGACGCTACTCACCTACTTTAAAAACCACTGGATGGGCACAGTATTTTTAGTTTTCAGTTTTCGTTTCGTATGTCTGGCGGGGCATCACTCCCAACTTGGCTTTTGCTTTCCTACATATCCCATCCATGCGCGATGAACTGCATGGGTTGTACCCGCTTTCGTGGGGTCTCAACGCGTTCACTCAAACAGTCTTTAGCTAACCAGTGAACATGTGCAAATGGGTTTCAGCATAATTTCTCCATAAAAAAACCGCTTGCCTCAGAAAGAACAAGCGGTATAAACCTTAAAACTGGAAACTACAGCGTAAAATACAATTATCCAGTGTGGGAAAAGTTAACTTAAAATTGGCTCACCAGTCAAGTATCTTTTTAAAAAAAGCAATCTAGTAGGTATCTTTTTTGAATTGATATTCAAACTTACTTGCGATTTTATCAAGTTCATTCTTTAAATCTTCTTTGTATTGAGTAATCAGAACATTTAATTTTCTTTGGATCTGCATACGACTTACACCACCAATCACAGCACGATTACGCTCAGATGGCTTATAGTTCGCTGGAACAGCACATAGCTCAACTAAAGCAATATAAATACTCAACTCAGCATCTCCAACAACAGCAAATGATTTAGTCCGTGAAAACTCCTGAAGAATAATTTTCGCTGATTGTCTTAACTGATCAGATGAGTTCTGATTCATTGCAAATGATTGAAACAACACTGTCTGAACCGAAGTTAATTTGGCATAGCTTAAAACTAAACATGCATCACTAGTAGTGAATGCAGGAAGTCCACCAGATGGCATAGCATCAAAATTAACAGTCTTTGGATTTAAATAACGAAGTAATTTTTCCACTGGCTAGCCCTCTTTTAAATCCATGTGAACCATGTGAACGACATGTGAATGAGATTTCTAAGTCGTTCACATGGTAAGTATTTGTTTTTATATTTATTTCTTATCAAATGTGAACAAGTGAACATAAAAATACGCGCGCGCGTAAGAGCAAAAAAAATAAATATAGGGAGGTTATATAAAAAACTAAAAATAAGGAGAGATAAAAAATAATTTCCCACGTACGCGCGTGAAAAATTGTTCACTCGTTCACATGGCGTATTTATATTTTTATATTTCAAAGCCTTATCATGTGAACGACTGTGTGAACGAGGGTTTTTGTCGTTCCCATCGTTCACATACAATAGTTTGCAAACCATTGTTTTTACGAAATAAATGTTAGGTTTACACCCCTGATTTGTCAAGCACATTTGGTGTCCCCTTTTCAAATTCACTTACACACTCACCATACCAATCCATAGCGTTTTTACTTTCTGGACAGTCACCGACACTGACAATTAAGGATTGCCCTTGTTCACGTAAATATCGCCAATGCTGTTTTTCAAGTAGCTTAATTCCCTCTATTTTTTTCAAATCCTCGGTAAACTTCCGATATGAATATTTATGCTCCAGTGTTGAAGATGCCCATTCTTTATATGCGTCATAAAGCTGCTGTGCTTTACAACTGATACATGGATATTTGGTTTCACCTGCAAGCCATTCATCAATAAAAACTTCAATAGAACGCTTACTGGCATTGATTAATGCTCTCTTGGCATCGGTACTTGGTGGTTTATCGTGCTTAAAGTCATCTAAGGGCACATTGAGCAGACAGGTATAAAATGCGTCTAAGCCATCGCCTGCGATTTCGGCATAAACCTGTTGGCTAATTTCTTCATCCAGTTTGCTTTGTGGTGAAATCACAAACCATCGACGTGCTTCACCCTGCAAGGGAAATGGAATATTTTCATTGGATGCAAATGCCATATTGAAATAGGCAGGGACTTGTTTTTGTGGTCGCTGTTTCTCATTGATGGTGACACTTTTAGCGGTAATCAGCGCATTTAAATAAGGCGTGACATTGTACTTCGTTGCATTTGTGGCAATTTCCTCGCCAAAAATAAATGCAGCATTGTTGAGCCAACCATTAAATTGTGGACTTTCCAATTCTTGAGAAGTAATGACACGATGGTATTTTCCATAAATTCCACCCATGACCTTTTCAAACAAGGTGGTTTTGCCCGAACCTTGTATATGACTTGCCATGAGTACAGCACTATGGGCTTTTTGACCTTCGTTTTGTAAGGGATATGCCAACCACTGGAGTAACCATCGCTGAATATCTTTATCTCCATTACATAAACTATGAATCATTTTGAGGATACCTGAACAGCGAGAGACGACATGCTGGTGATCCAGTCGGTTCTGTTCTTGATCCAGTAGCTCTTTTGCTGCATAGCCATCAAAGGTATTGATGTAATTGGGGTCAATATCAATTTTGCGGGTTGGGTCAAAAATCAATTTTTCATAATCAATTTCACTACGGGTCTGACTTTCAACCCACTCTTTATATTCTTTCGGATACATGAGTTGTGCTGCTGACCATGACACAACCCGATTGAGCGATTTGTCATAAATGAAAGTTTCACCTTTGAGTAAAATACAGTTTTTAGTCATATTGGGTGCAATAGAGCCTGTATTTTCAGTGAGAAGTTGCTCAACTTCATCTTTTTCAATGGTTTTACGGTCATCATGGGCATACCAAATTTTAAAAATACTGCTTAAGGTATGCTTGAGCGATGAAATTTTAAATTTATGCTTGGTCTTATAGTCAAAAGCGTCATTGCTACAGGCAATCACAGCATAACGCTGTAAAGCATCCTGTAATTTTTCATGAACTTTGTCTTTAATTGGGTCTGTTTTTTCCCCATTCCCCTCTTTTTCCTGCTGACCAGTTTCAAAATGTTCAATATGACCATTCATTGGTGGAGCAAAATCTAAAGCAAAGTCATCTTGAAACTCAGTATTTCGCTGATTTATATTGCTATTTTGTACATGATTTTCTGCACTATTTTTGCCCATTTCACCCCAAAACTGGTGAGCTTGATCAGGAGGGGTTTGGGGAGAAATAGCCATAAATTCAGATGACTCAATTGCACCCTGAATTTGCCGACGTACTTCGCTAATCCCTGCTAAAACATGCAGATCGTTAAAGTCGGATGGTGGTTTAGCTTTGGCTTGTGGCTGCTCGTTATTTTCTTCGAGATTCATACGTGCTCCACTGTTTTAAAATCGGGTAATACAATAATGCCGCCTGTTGCAGCCACAGCTTGATTCGCAGCTTTTAGACCTGCATCAGGTGGATTTGAATGACTGTCATCGTCTGTACAGTAAACAAGTTGTAAATTTGGATATTTGGAACGAATCGCAATACCGACTTTGTCGATATTGCCTGACTGGAAAGCCACAACCGTGGTATAGCCCGTTGCTTCATAGATGCTTGCTCCAGTGGCATAGCCTTCTGCAATACAAACAATCTGATGCTGATCTATGATTTCACCTATGATGAAAAAGCACTCATTGACACGTCCACCAAGCAAATACGGCTTAAAGCCATCCGCATGGATTTCCTGCATATTCCAAATTTTTCCAGTCATATCGAAAAGTGGAACAAGCAGATTGCCTTTACCATTGATTTTACAGCCATAGTTTTGTACCTGTTTGCGCTGTAAATAAGGGCAGTCACGGTCTACAGATTTGGCTTTCCATGTCCGTTCTGCACGTTTTGCAGCAGCTTCTTGAGCTTTTCGCTCATCTATTTCAGCCTGTAGTCGCTGTTTTTCAGCTTTTTCTCGCCATTTTTTTCGGTCTGCATCGGTCACTTTGGTTTCGCTGGAAAGCCCAAGCACAGCACCAATTTCTTTGAGTACGTCTGCCCGATCTATACCGCGTGCTTTGACAATTAGCTCAAAGCCATCTCCAGCACCACACTGATTACAGATGAAAGTACCCTTGCCTTGTTTATCATCACAGCGAAAACGGTCTGTACCGCCACAGATCGGGCATGGTCCATGTTGATTTTTTTTGGTAGGAACAGTAATGGCAAAAGCAGGAAAAATGAGGTCTTTCCAATTGCCTTGAGCTGCATCACGTACCTGATCAAAAGTAAGTGCCATGTTTATTCTCCTGTCAGCTCATGATGGTTTTCAGCCATTACCAAAAGGGTTGAAGCAATACGAATCAGGTCATAGGCTTCCTTTCGGATCATGGCGAGTTCATCTTCAGTAATCACATGATCTGCAATTGCTGCTGCTACAGACTGCGCTAGATCGCCCTGCTCTTTTGCCAGTTTTCCGATTTTTAAAACAAAATCGGCTTGGCTAGAGATTTCCACTTTAGGCAACTCAAACCATGCGGCATTGCCATGAATCGCACAAAGGCTGTCCATGATGCAAGGGTCACGGGTTTCAGCCAGAATGGCTTCAAGGTGAAAAATATTGGGTTTATGCGTAGGTGTCGTTGGGTTTAGCGAACTGCGAAAAGTATTGATGTTAAAACCGTTCTTCTCGGCAATATGTGCCATGACAGAATCATCGTTATGACGGTAAACGGCTGCTTTAAGTGCCATCGTTAAAGACATCACCGTTAGTTCACGACGTTGTAAGCTAGTGAGTTGCATGTTTAAAACTCTCCAAAGTGGTCATTTTTTTATTTTTTTTATTTCGGTAAGTTATAACCAGCGAACCAAAGTACAAGCTCATGTTCTGAAAACTTTCCCTCACTTGCTTTAGCCAATGCTGAAATAGTCGATACTTTTGGCATTACATAACGAAAGCGGAGTTTTTTAATAATGTACTTACTGGTTGTTCCTGCTGCCTCAGCATATTTATTTAACTGCTCTGGAGACATTTCATCGACATAAGTCCTGAAATCAATTTTTTGTGATTGGCACAACTTCATATCTTTCACCTCAAACTAATTTAAGCGAAAGATACCTGCAAGGTTGCTTTTTGTAAATACCTATAAGGTTGCTAATATCCAAAAATGATCAATACAATAAACTCAACAGGTTGTTTAATAATTATTTTTAATAAATGAAAATATTTTTATAGGATAAAATTTGGAGTCATCCATGCTCAATATTTTTGAAATTCGACGCTCAAATGTACTTCGAATCACAAAACTTATTACACGTAAAAAACTTGCTTCATTAATTGGCATGGAATATGGACTGCTTAACCAGTACCTACGAGAGAAAAATCCCAAAAATTTTGGAACAGACACAACCAACAGAATAACGAGCGCCTTAAATCTTGCTGACGGATGGCTAGACCATCTACATGATGACGAAATTATTACTTTCCTATTCGACAAGGATAAACAGGCGACAAATTACGACGCCAAAGCAACAGAATCAGAGACCAATCAGCCAAGTCCATCTAGTAATCAGCTTAATGACGCATTTAGAATAACTAAAGTGATCTTGGGTTTATTAGTAATGGAGGGATCATTGGAACTTACCTCTGATTTAGAAGAACTATATTCTGTACACTATCCTGATAATTTAAAAACTCCCATTTCTTTTTTAATTGTCGGTAATACACAAAATAAGCCATATAAAAACGGCTGGGTTTTAATCTGTGAAAAAAATGGGTTGCCTGTAGAGGGTGAAGATTGCTTATTTTTCACTAAAGATAATAAAGTTTTTGCAGGAGAAGTTTTATTCAAGAAAGATGGTTTTATTGAAATTGAGGATATTTTTAAACAGCGAATGAGCTTAAAAATTAGCAACCTCAAAGATATTTCACCAGTAAAACTTTATATTCCACCTAGTCAAAAAATTAAGTCCAGCTACTAATTTTATAAAAAGCAACCTGTCAGGTATTGACAATAATCCATAAGCAAAAGTAACCTATCAGGTATCTAGAAACCTGATAGGTATTTTTATGAAAAAAAACCACCCTTCAACCAATCAATTCGATGAGATTGTACGCTCTCGAATTCATGCAGCAGATTTTGCACAGCCTGTACACGACGCTGAATTCTACAAAGCTAAAGCCATTGGTCAAATCGAAACGTCTATCAAAGCCATTGGTTCAGCCAGTTCAAACCATGAGTTCAACGTGGCTGTTGCCCAAGCCAACGCATTCATTTCTGCTGCCCATGACTATGAGTTTATCGACCTCGCTGAAAAGGTCACATGGATTGATGCGGTCTATAAAGCTGTGCGTAAACAAACCGTACTGGAGGCTTGATCGATGACCAATAAAATCTTGGGATTTTCATTTGGCGGTCTGCTGTTTTCAGCGTACCTGCTGATTGACTGCTTGGAGAAGTTCTAATGTTGAAGTTTATCGACCTGAACCATGTCGAACACGTGGTTCACCTCCGAAACATCAATAACGTGGTGCTGCAAACATTGAACAATGAACATCGGGCGACGTTTCACTTTATCGGCCCACACGTGTTACCTGTGCAAGTGGATCTGAACACCTTTAACCGAATTAAGTCTGCCCTGGAGAAGTACGATGCTCAATAATCAACTTCAACTCAGTTCGTATCATATTCTGATGTTACGCTACGGCTCTCCAGTGGTTTTGCTAGAGTCTGTGGTGAATGATTATTTCCCACACATGGACATCAAACATGCGAACCGTCGTGCCAACGCGCAGGATCTGCCCTTTCCTGTGTTTAAAAGTGAACCGAATAACAAGCTAGCGAAGTGGTTTGTGAATATTGCCGATTTGGCTGTGTATTTGGATAAGCAATGCAGTATTGCAAAGAAAGACTTTGTGGCGATGAATGGATAGGTGATAGCTATGATAAATCTTTGTACTATTGCTAAAAATCAAATTGCTTCAGCAAAACTTAGTGCCGATGTTGAAGCATTCTTGAAAATGAAAAAACTGGCTATTGAAGATGTGACATTGCCAGCAGGTCATTCACAGTGGACAGAACGCTATGAGAAGGCTGTCAAAGATAGTCCTCAAGGTGGTATGCGCATGATCATGTCAAATTCACGCGCAATTGATGATGCTAAAAAAAAGCAGGAAGTTAAATCAGCTAAGAAAACTAAGGCCGTAACAGTCATTACTGCTGAAACATCAGAAAAACAGAAAGACTTAAATCGTTTTGCAAGAAATAGAGCTGAACGAGTTAAAGCTGTTGCAAATAAGAAAATGCACTTCACTGGTGAATGCAAAAAGCATGGCAATACTCGCTTTAATGTCACTAATCATGGGACGAAGCATATTTGTAATGAATGTGCTCGCTATTATGACCATATGCGATATTTGCGTAAAAAAGAAAAATTGGCAGTTGCACGAGGAGAAGTTCATGCGTGAATTAGCAACCAAACTCAAAGCAACTGACAATGTTGTATTTCTATCAGGATCACCAAACCCCTTGAATATTACCTCTGAAGATCGCCGCTTTCTCATCACCCAATTGGTTCCGAATGATAGGCGGAGATTTAAGGCGTTTCGACGGGGTTTCATACAATTCAACAGCTATATTACAGAGATCTATGAATCCTTGTTTATTGACAAATTCAGCAACAGTCGAGATATTGCTATAATCAGGCATCAGATAGAAAGAGAAGGTATCATACGTTTCAGGAATGGTCGTCGAGATTGTACTCAATGGCTTTTGCAGCATCAATCTTTGGCTCGGAGGCAAACCCATAGAACTCGTTATTTCAGGGAATACGATACTAGAAAAATCAAAAAACCAACCATTCGCTTCAATCCAGCAGTGAAAATTAGAGGTTGATGGTGATATATCGTGGTAAGCAATAATTCCACTACTGGGTAATGCATAAACTGCTTTGCCCAGTACAGCTTTTGCATCTAGTTTAAAGACTCGTCTCAATATATGTGTACCAATAGCAGCAAATACAATACAACTTCGAGTTTCATCACCATTTTCTACGTTAATTATTGCTCGAATAATTTGTGAGATTTTTTCAAATTGACGTAATGTAATTAATGGTGTTTTTGATATTTTCATATTTAATCCATGTTTTTTGAATTGCCGATTGCCCATTCAAATTCAAGCACATTTTTCCGTATCAAGTCCAAATTAACATATCACTCCAAACTCGACCAACTATCATGCAACGTATATTGCTGAATCTGCGGAATGGTTAGCCCCTGATGGGGCTTTTATGCTAAATCATATAATTGGAACATCAATAATATCTTTAAAAATTAATCACCCATTATTATTGCAGACTTCAAAAGTCATTTTATGCAATCCTCTATACATACAATATTTTTCAAATTCATTTTAATTAGTTTTCTTGATTAACTTTATGAATTGAGTCTGCATCTTCTCTTATTTTTTTCAATCTTGCCAATAGACTATGAGAAATTTTAAGCTTCTCGACTCCTTTTTTTTCTGGCAAAATTTCGTTTTCTAGATAGTCGATTATATTATAGAACCATTCTTTCTCTTCAAGATACACTGATTTATCACTTCTAACTTCATATCGTTTTCGTATAGTTAATAACAATGTAATTATTTGCTCATAATTTAGTAAAATTATAGCATGACAAAAATCTTCTTTTTGAATTCCTTTCAAAACTGGCTTATCCCAATATAAGCTTTCAACATAATTACTTAATGCTAATCCCTTAGAAAATTTATCTAAATCACCTTGTTTAATCCAGCATAAAATTTCAGGCGCATTATTTATTATATGCGCTTCTATTTCTTCATCACGAATAACATTAATTTCATTAAAAAAATCTTTCATAAACTGATTTTCTTTATTATAAAACCCTCGACCAGACCAACTATCATTTTCACCAAGCTTATCTTGAAATTTTAAATTTAAAACCTTAGAGTCTTTTTTAAAAATATTACGAATATTATCTAACGCAAAAGCCTTAAAACTATCAATATCAATATCAATTGTTTTATTTTCATCAAAAAAACTCAACAACCCAATTATATGTTTAACTTCACCGATTTCTGTGCAACTTTTACTTATAAGTTTATTTTTTACACTTTCAATATTTTGATTAAAATCAATTTGACTTAAATCTTCAAAATGCCATAACTTATACCAATCAGGATTATTAATAAAAACATTATAATAATTTTCATACAAACTTTCTTTAATAGACATATTATTTAATTTATTAAAAAAAATAATATCAGTCCAAATACTATTACTTAAAACATAAAACTCGTATTCTGGTATTTTATATTTATTAAAAAAAATATCTTTTGGGTTTTTATCACCTTCTTTTACTTCTTTAAAATTTAATACTCTTTGATTAAATGATCCAGCACGAAATTCCAATGAAAAAATAAGAAAATATTTTAAAACTCTTGTGAATAATTCACCACCATTTTTACCATTAAAATAATCCTCATCATAAAATCGGCTAAACTCTTGAAGTGATTGTTTAATTGACCTCAGATTTTTAAAACCTGAACTACCATAAACATCATAAATAGCTTCTTTATTGAGAGTAAGTTTATCTTTAATTTCACTTAGCGATTTTTCTTCTAAAAAAGCGTCTATTGCATTAATATAGGATCCTTCAAGTAAAAAAGTTGTACCTATTATTTTTTCTTTAATACCATGATATTCAACATCTTGTATTTTGCTTTCATCACTAACAACAATTACTTTTAAACCTTTTTGTTCTACAAAATAATTAATATAACCTAGAACCTCTTTAATTGGAATTTGACATCTTTCAAGATCATCAAAGATCAATACAGCTTTTTTCCCATTTTTTACAAGATCTGAAGTATCTATTGTAGGGACACTGATAGTAAGTGTTTCTTGCTCTCCATCACCATTAAGATCTACTTTCGTTGCTACTTTAAATAAAGTAGTGCCAACTTTAGCAAGCAACTTAGTTACATCATGTCCAAGTAGTGGGTGCATAGCTCTAAACAACTCTGCATCAATAGCAGCAGTCTTTGCCATACCGTTTAAACTAACATAAAGCTTTTCATGATCATCAGAATTATATTTTTCTTTTATCTCTTTAATAAACCATGTTTTACCTGTTCCCCATGGACCATTAATCATTACTGCATATTCAGTATCTTCTCGGTTAAAATAATCAACTAAATACTCTTCAATGTGTTTATTTTCTTCTGAAATTGGAGGTTGGATCATAATGTTCTGACTTTAAAGTTATGAATTAGAATGTTCTATAGCATTTACAACAGCTTGATCAAAATCAAGCACATTTTTCCGTATCAAGTCCAGATTCACATACCGCTCTAAACTCGACCAGCTATCATGCAACGTATATTGCTGAATCTGCGGAATAGTTAGCCCTTGTTCTGCCAAACGTGTCGCAGCTTCATGGCGCAGGTCATGCCACCACAAATCCTCTATACCATACAAACGACAGGCATTGGTAAACACGCGGGTTACTGCTCCAGCATCCAGCGGAATCAACAAACTATCATCATCTGTTAAACGCATCATCTTCTTACGCACCGTCGGATCTAGTAACTGGTCTATGATCTGTTTTGCTTTCTCAGACACCTTAAAGCGTTTGTTATTCCCCTGAGCACCGTTCGGGTTCTTAATGTTACGGACTAGCCAAACACCATGTTCAGGGTCATAGTCCTCTAAACGCAAACCAAACAGTTCTCCACGTCTTCTAGACGTATAGATTGCCAACCACATAATCAAATGCAGCGGCATGGTGGTATTGGTGTTCACCCAGCGATCATAAAAGTAACTGGTTAGCGTCTGTAGCTCTTCTCTGGTCGGTAGGCGGCTACGAGTTGCAGATCCTGCGATTTGACGCGCATTACGCAAACCACGCGCAGCCTGTTCGAGTTCTTTCACTACCGATGGCTGATTCCAAAGTAACTCGGCATGATTAAGCACAGAGCGCAGATATTGAATCTCCTGATCCGCAGTTGATTTAGCGATTGGGTCTAGGCCCATTTCTGGAATGCCTGCACGACGTTGCAAGATATACTGAGCAAAGTCTTCTCTGGAGAGTTGATCGATACGTCGCTGACAAAATGGGAATTGCTTAAAGAATTTCAGCTTGTAGCGTTTAGATGTACCGACGGCTTCATTGATTTCGTCCAGGTACTGATCAATCGCATCTGCCAAAATCATGGCAGTTGAGTTCTTTCCGAGTAGAATGTCGGGGTTTTCTTCAATCTCTGCTTCACGCTTTTTTAACCAGGCTTCAGCTAAAGCCTTTTTACTAAATGTGCGAGATTCATTAAAATTGATGTCTTGCTTGCGAACTTGTATCAAAGCTCTATAGCGGATTTCACCTTTACTTGTTGTTCGCTTTGTAATTGTACCCATGTTTGCAACCATGAAATTGGGGTTGCAATATGATTGCACTAAAGGCAAATTTACGCAATTCTTTGCACATTATCACAGATCAAATTCACTATCGGAAAGAACTTAAATGACTGATATTTTGAAAAATTCAAAAGATTCAAATACAAAGGAGATTTTCGTTCCACCGATGCTTCATGGCGTTACTGCCAGTAAAGTCTTTTTGACTGCGCAAAATGAACATGACACTATCTATGGTTTTCTCTGTGCACATTTTCCACATATTCAAGCAATTGAATGGCAACAACGCTTTGATGATGGCTTGGTTTTTGATTTATCTGGCAAGAAACTAACTCGATATAGCCCATATCAGAATAATCAGCATATTTATTATTATCGCTTTTTGGCTCATGAAATCACTGTGCCATTTGAGCATGAAATCATTTTTGAAAATGATGATTTACTGGTGGTCGATAAACCGCATTTTTTGACCATGACGCCTACGGGTCAATATGTTCAACAAACACTTTTAGTCCGCCTAAAACAACAGACAGGAAATGCCGAACTTACCCCGATTCATCGACTCGATCGTGAAACGGCAGGCATCGTACTATTTTCCAAACGACCTGAAACGCGTGGTCTCTATCAGCAGTTGTTTGCAACACGAAAAATTGAAAAGGTCTATCATGCAATTGCACCATACAACGCTAAACACACCTTTCCAATAACCACCCAATACCGTATGGAAAAAGGAGAACCCTTTTACACCATGCAAATTATTGATGGTCAGATGAATAGTGAAACGAGAATCGAGCTTTTAGAACACAATAATATTTGGGCAAAATATTGTTTATATCCAAAAACAGGAAAACAGCATCAGTTACGCGTACACCTCAATGCATTGGGTCTACCGATTCGTCATGATCCATTTTATCCAACGGTTGCGCATAAAGCAGATGATGATTTTTCCCAACCCTTACAATTACTCGCCAAAGCATTAAGCTTTGAAGATCCTGTCACCAAGAAAAAAATGCGATTTATTTCACAAAAAGATTTACTTTTGTAATGACAATGAAATGACAGTTAGATTGTATTTCATTAATGTTCCGTTAAAATGCTGAGATATTCATTTTTGTTTTGGTTCAGCCATGAGAAAAACAGAAGTCTATCAAGTGCGTTTAGACTCTCAAGAAAAAAAACAGGCTTTTGCTGTGTTTAAACAACTGGGAATAACACCAGCCCAAGCAGTTCGACTTTTTTTTAAACAGGTCGTTCTGACCAAATCTATTCCTTTTAGTATAGAAAATCAGAATATTGATTTAGATCAATTACTCAAACTAAAAAAATATCAATTGGCTTCATCTGAACTAGATCATGAGACAGATGAGCTACTCAAAGAAATCAGTGCCCTGTTTGAAGAAAATCCACCAAGCTAAGCATTACATTTTTATACAATCTGCATAATCCTTTGAAGTTTTTTTTGTTATGCTCGAAATGACAATAACTCAAAAACAACAATGGAGTATGCAATGATTGTGAGACGAGCAACAGCAGAAGATCTGCCACAACTTGCGGTACTATTTGATGAATATCGACAGTTTTATGGTGCTTCTTCCAATATTGATCAATCCCTAGATTTTTTAAAACAACGATTTGAAAATAAAGAAAGTGTCATTTTTATTCATATTAAAGATGATGCTTTTACAGGCTTTGTGCTCTTGTATCTAGGTTTTTCTTCTGTAACTTGCTCAACTTATTATATTTTAGATGATGTTTATGTCACATCTATGTATCGTCGCCAAGGCTCAGCCCAACAGCTCATTGATACTGCTATTCATTTTGCACGTTATGAAAATGCTTTACGTATTACCCTCGAAACCCAAAAATCCAATCTGATCTCACATAAACTCTATGAAAAAATGGGCTTTGTGAAAGATCAGGAATTTCAGACCTTTCACTGCTTTTTAAAATAATTTAGCTTTCACGGCGAGAAATTGCCAACTGAACTTGCTCAGCGGTCAGGTAAATCCACTCCCCTTGCGCCAAGTCTGTTGGCAACTCCAATTCCCCAACACGATGTCGATGCAACTCTGTCACTTTATTCCCTACCGCAGCCAACATACGTTTGACTTGATGATAAACACCTTGGTGAATGGTCATACGTAATTCATAGTCATTCATCTGCTGAATACTCGATGCCTGAAAAATCCCTTTTTCATTGCGAAGTTCAACACCTTGTTGTAACTGTTGGATTTGCGATTCAGTCATCGGATCAGCAGTTTTTAACCAATATTCTTTATCGACATGTTTTTTCGGGTGTGTTGAAGCTTGGATAAAACGTCCATCATCACTCAGCAGAATTAAACCTGTTGTATCCTGATCCAGTCGCCCAACGGTTTGAATACCACGCTCACGCAAATACTCAGGAAAAAGCTGAAAGACACTAAAATGAAATTGTGCTTGGTGTGAACACTCGTAACCTTGCGGTTTATTTAAGGCAATATAGACGTATTCACGATAGCGACAACGATGCTCCCCAACCTGAAACTCTAAATCTTGTGGTTGAAACTGAGTTTTAAGTTGATCACAAATCTCACCATTAACTTTGACCAGTCCACGCTGAATCAAGCTCTGACATTGCTTTCTTGAACCAAAGCCCTGAGATTGCAAAATTTTTTCCAACAGCACAATATTTTCTCAATATTTAAATTTGGCATATTTTACGCAGTTTTCAGGGAATAATCTCAATTTATGCAAAATCCCGACTATTTCAGTTAGAATACTGCACAATTCAACCGACTGAGAACCGCACATGACTTCATCTTTGGATTTAAATTTAATTGCGTTAATTGTGCTTCTTGCTTGCGGTATTCTAAGTCATAACTCATCGGTAACCATTGCCAGTGCTGTGCTGATTGTGGTGCGCATTTCCCCACTCGATCAGTATTTTCCATTTTTGCAAACACATGCTTTAAATATCGGGATTACCATTTTAACCATTGGCGTTTTAACACCGATTGCCAGTGGTAAAATTCAAGGAGAAATGATTCTAAAATCATTTATGAGCTATAAATCCATTTTAGCAATTGTCATTGGTTTATTGGTCGCTTGGCTTGGTGGACGTGGCGTGAAACTCATGAGCAATCAACCTGATGTTGTCGCGGGTTTACTTATCGGAACTGTAGCGGGTGTTGCTGTACTCCGTGGAGTCCCTGTTGGTCCATTGATTGCAGCAGGTTTACTGTCTTTATTGATTGGAAATTCATAAATTCATTACAAAGCAGTATCTATCCACACTCTAAAAATTTGGTATTTCTCCTTTAGCAAGAAGAAATACCTCCTGATTTAACTCGTGTAATAACTCGTTCTTTTTTGAGAGAATTTATCGAGCTGCTTTAAGAAGCCTTCAAAATAATTCTTCTCTTTCTCCTCAGTACGAAAACCTGCATACAAAGTACGGCGTAAACCTTGTGATGACACGCAGTCTAAACGGCGACTGGTCACCCAACCTTTTTGTTCGTATTCATTGACCACCCAATCAGGCAATGCCGCAATACCACGCCCACTTGCGACCAATTGAATTAACATTTGGGTTAAATCAGTGGTACGAATGTTTTTCGGCTGAATGTTCGCTGGAATAAACAAATGCGACATAATATCCAGACGGTGCTTATCGACAGGGTAAGTAATCAAAGTTTCTTCTGCCAATTCCTGTACCGTTACCCGATCTGCTCGAACTAAAGGATGAGTGTTGGAAAGCACCAAACGCGATTCATATTCAAAAATTGGAAAATATTCAATGCCTTTTAAGGCAATCGGATCTGCGGTAATCAACAAATCAAACTCTCCACTTTGTAGCAACTCGTGCGGATTCGACTCAAATGCGGAAGCGAAGTCCAAATCTACATCTGGATATTGCTGACGATATTGATTAAGAAGTGGCATAAGCCAGTCAAAACAGCTATGACATTCTGAAGAGAAAATAATCCGTCCCGTTTGCCCATGCACGATACGGGTAATATCACTTTGAGTAATCTGAATTTGTGGCAAAATATCATCGGCAAGTTTCAGTAAACGCTGACCAACATTGGAAAATTGCACAGGGCGACTACGGCGATTGACGACTTCTACGCCATACCACAAATCCAATTCTTTTAATTGATGCGAAATTGCAGAAGGTGTCAGGCACAAATCATTGGCAGCAGCAACCAGTGAACCATGTTCTCTTAATGCAATTAAAGTTTTTAAATGTCTAATCTCTAACATACAGCAGTCTTTTATTGAATTTAATTCAATATAACATAAAGTTACTTAGCCAACTTCAACATGAGTAGTTTTTTATGATCAATCAATAACATGAATTCTAATCATATCTTTCTTTAAGCACTGAGATTGATTTATGACTATATTTTTTACATCTAAGGAATAAATATACTGAGTCACTTAACCATGATTTTATAAACTGCGCTATTTATATGCAGAATAATCAGGCTTTTGAATACGATACAGCCCACAATTTCCTGAAAATAAGTAAGCCAATAAACAGGTAATCACAGCATAAACTGACACCGAAGTTCCAAACAGCTCAATTGCCAGAATAATCGAGGTTAATGGTGCTTTACTTGCACCCGAAAACAAACTCACCAACCCCAAGCCTGCCAATAAAGACAGCGGCAAAGGTAAGAATTGCCCCAATGCATTGCCTAAAGTTGTACCTACAAAAAATAGCGGGGTAATTTCCCCACCTTTAAAGCCTGAACCAAGTGTAATTGCAGTAAATAATGTTTTATTCAAGAAATCTGTGATGGGTAAAGGAACCTGAAAAGAGGCAATAATCGTTGAAACACCTAGACCATTAAAGTGATGATGCCCAACCAATAAGGTGAGTAGCATAATCATAATTCCGCCAAGCATCGGTCGAAATGGCACAAAAGTGACATACTTGGCAAACAGATTACCTATGGTATGAATCGCAACAATAAAGAAACGTGCCACCAAACCGAAGATTAAACCTGCAACAATTAAACTTAAAATGACAGAGAAATTTAATTCGGGAAAACTGACAATCTTATAAAAACGATGCGGATGTAAAATCTCGAAAAATTCAGGCACACTTGCCGCAACAATCGAAGAAAGAAAACATGGAAATACTGCTGAATAGCGCAAGCTTCCTAATGCGGTAATTTCTAAACCATAAATCGCGCCCGCCAATGGCAAACCAAAAATCGCCGAGAAGCCTGAACCAATACTGGAAATCAGAAAGATTTTACGGTTATCTTTTGAAACTTTTAAGAGCTGAGCAATATGATCGGTCAATGCACCTGAAAGTTGTACTGCTGGGGCTTCACGTCCCGCAGAACCGCCAAAAAACTGGGTTAAAATCGCAGTAAAGAAAATCAGCGGACTCATGCGCTTGGGAATAAATGAGCGTGGCTCGTGAATTTCATCTATCAATAAATGAGTTCCCCGCTCAATGGGTGTACCATAACGATAAAATAAAAATCCAATCCCCAAACCAACAAAAGGTAAGAAAAAAATTAACCAAGGATAAGCTGTTCGCACTTGGGTAGCCAAATCAAAACAGTTAAAAATCAGGGTCGAAGCTAAACCAGAAATCAGCCCGATCACAGTCGATGCGACCAACCAATACAGTGAATATCGAATAATTTGTTTATATTCAGAAGAAGGGAAAATTTTCATTGTGGTCAGATGCTGTAAAACAGCGATTTACCAAGATGGGCGGAATATGGGGCGATTATTTTAACATGAGTGGATTAAATTTGAATTAACCTTTTTCACCAAACAAAAAAGCCCTGAGTGACTCAGGGCTTTTTAAAAACACGCAAATAATTATGCTGTTAATTCATTTACCGCAGCAACAACTGCATCGGTAGTGATACCGAAGTGTTTAAACAAGTCTTTTGCTGGCGCTGATTCACCATAAGTTGTCATACCGATGACCTTGCCGTCCAATCCAACAAACTTCCACCAGTAGTCAACATGTGCAGCTTCAACCGCAACACGCGCACGAATTGCCGCAGGAAGTACCGCTTCACGGTAAGCAGCATCTTGCTTCATGAATTCTTCAGCACATGGCATAGACACGACACGCACGCCTTCAAGTTGTGCATATGCATCCATTGCTAAAGCAACTTCTGAACCTGTTGCAATAATGATGGCTTTCAACTCGCCTTTTTCTTCAGCAAGCACATAACCACCTTTCGCAGCATTTTCAATTTGTGCAGCAGTACGTGTTTGGAATGCCAAGTTTTGACGTGAAAGAATCAATGCTGTTGGGCCGTCTTTACGAACCAATGCAGATTTCCAAGCAATCGCTGTTTCAATCGTGTCAGCAGGACGCCATGTATTGAGGTTTGGTGTACCACGTAAAGATGCGATTTGTTCGATTGGTTGATGTGTTGGACCATCTTCACCCAAACCGATAGAGTCATGCGTATAAACATGAATTACACGTTGTTTCATCAGTGCAGACATACGAACTGCATTACGCGCATATTCCATAAACATCAAGAATGTTGCAACGTAAGGAATGAAACCACCATGCAACGCAACACCGTTTGCAATTGCAGTCATGCCGAACTCACGTACACCATAATGCACGTAGTTACCCGCTGGATTGTCTTGTACGCCTTGGCAACCTTTCCAAAGTGTCAAGTTAGAACCTGCCAAGTCAGCAGAACCACCTAGAAGTTCTGGCAGCAATGGACCAAAAGCTTGTAATGTGTTTTGGCTCGCTTTACGTGTTGCAATCGTTTCTGCTTTTTCATTGGTTTGAGCAATGAATGCATCCGCTTGTGCCAAGAATTCAGCAGGCAAATCACCTTCAATACGACGAAGCAATTCTGCTGCTTCTGTTGGATATTTTGCTTGATACGCTGCAAATACAGTATTCCAAGCGGCTTCAGCTTCAGAACCTTTGGCTTTTGCATCCCAAGCGGCATAGATATCAGCAGGAATTTCAAACGCAGCTTCTGTCCAGCCTAAAGCTTGACGAGTCAATGCAATTTCATCATTACCGAGTGGCGCACCGTGGCAATCTTCTTTACCTTGTTTGTTTGGTGAACCTAAACCAATAATGGTTTTACAGATAATCAGCGTTGGTTTATTGGTTTCAGCTTTCGCTTCAACCGTTGCCTGACGAATTGCAGCAGCGTCGTGACCGTCGACACGTAGAACTTGCCAACCGTAAGCTTTGAAGCGTTGTTCTGTATCGTCAGAGAACCAGCCTTCAACTTCACCATCAATTGAAATGCCGTTGTCATCGTAATATGCAATCAATTTACCCAGTTGTAAGGTACCTGCCAAAGAACATACTTCATGAGAAATACCTTCCATTAAGCAGCCATCGCCCAAGAAACAGTAAGTGAAGTGATCAACAACGGTTAAATCATCTTTGTTGAATTGAGCAGCTAAAGTTTTTTCTGCTAGCGCGAAACCAACCGCATTGGCAATCCCTTGACCCAAAGGACCCGTTGTCGTTTCAACACCTGGTGCATAACCAAATTCAGGGTGACCCGGTGTGCGTGAGTGCAACTGACGGAATTGTTTTAAATCTTCAATTGAAAGATCGTAACCTGTTAAATGTAGCAACGCATAATGCAACATAGAACCATGACCATTTGACAATACAAAACGGTCGCGGTTCGCCCATTGTGGGTTTGTTGGATTGTGATTTAAAAATTCACGCCAAACAACATCAGCGATATCTGCCATCCCCATTGGCGCACCAGGATGCCCTGAATTGGCTTGTTGCACTGCATCCATTGCAAGTACACGGATTGCATTTGCAATTCGACGTTCATTTAAAGGGGTTGTCATAGGTCAAAATCTCAAAATCGAATGTTTAAAGAAAAATAGGTGAATACTATATTCAAGACCCGACTATTGTCTTAAAAAAATGAAGATGGGTAAAGCCTATTGCCGATGATTTAAACAAATCCTGTAAAATTCTTTAGTGATTCACTCAGATTACATACAATCGCTTAAAAACCCTGTTTATTCATTCAGCAGCTATAGATTGCTGTATTTATTCTAAAATCATAATTTCCTAAATATTTTCAAATAACTTATCAGTTTTCTAAATGCTGAATATCAGTAAAAAGAAAGCTATTTTGCAAGAAATTTATTCAATTTAATCAGGTTTCTCTAGTCGTATCGTGCTAGGCGAGGTAACATATCGCGTCGTTAAATTTACTGTGATAGGACTTTCATGCGCGAGTACGCTGTTTTTACTTCGGAATCTGTAAGCGAAGGTCATCCAGATAAAATGGCTGACCAAATCAGTGATGCTATTTTGGATGCAATTTTAAGAGAAGACCCATACGCACGGGTTGCTTGTGAAACATTAGTAAAAACGGGTGCAGTTGTTCTTGCGGGTGAAATCACAACCACTGCCAATGTCGATGTTGAAGCAATTGTTCGTAAAACTGTAAACGGTATCGGTTACCACCATTCAGACCTTGGTTTTGATGGTTCAACGTGTGCCGTGATCAACATGATTGGTAAACAGTCTCCTGAAATTGCACAAGGTGTTGACCGCCAAAAACCTGAAGATCAAGGTGCGGGTGACCAAGGCTTAATGTTTGGTTATGCCAGCCGCGAAACTGATGTGCTTATGCCTGCACCGATTTCTTATGCTCACCGTTTAATGGAACGTCAGGCAGAATTACGTCGTGACGGCACACTGCCTTGGTTACGTCCAGATGCGAAAAGCCAAGTCACATTTGCTTATGAAAATGGCAAACCTGTTCGTTTAGATGCAGTTGTACTTTCAACTCAACACGATCCTGAGATTTCACAAGCCAACTTAAAAGAAGCTGTGATCGAAGAAATCGTGAAAAAAATCATTCCTGCTGAAATGTTCCATGCGGGCACCAAATTCCACATCAACCCAACAGGTATGTTTGTAATCGGTGGCCCTGTAGGTGACTGTGGTTTGACGGGTCGTAAAATTATTGTGGATACTTACGGTGGTATGGCGCGTCACGGTGGCGGTGCTTTCTCTGGTAAAGACCCATCTAAAGTTGACCGTTCTGCGGCATATGCGGGTCGTTATGTGGCAAAAAATATTGTTGCGGCAGGTTTGGCTGAAAAATGTGAAATTCAAGTGAGTTATGCCATTGGCGTTGCAGAACCAACTTCAATTTCAATCAATACATTCAATACTGCAAAAGTAGATGATGAATTGATCATTGCTTTGGTTCGTGAGCACTTTGACTTACGTCCATACGGTATCACCAACATGTTGAACTTGATTCAACCAATGTACAAGCAAACAGCTGCTTATGGTCACTTTGGTCGCCAAGGTTCTGACACTGCATTTACATGGGAAAAAACGGACAAAGCTGAAGCACTTCGTCAAGCTGCTGGTTTATAAGCTCAAATCATTTAGATTTCCTCAAAATAGCTCGCTTCATGCGGGCTATTTTTTTAATTTAATGACTGACTTTTCCCTGAGCTGAGCAAGTCTGTAATAGTTTTTGGTGCCCCCTCATCTGTTGGATGATGCTTTAAATAGAGCTTTCCAAAAGTTACCCCAATTGCAATCACAAGGCATGCAACGCAACAAAAAAACCAAAAGCCAAATGGGCTACGAATATGATGTGAGCCACACTTTGGGCAGGTTGTATCAGAAGCCAACACAACCTGATTACAACAAGCACAACGATATTGGTACATCATACCCATCTCCTTTGTCTTACATGAAGTCACAATGACAGATCATTTTTTGATCTTAATCACAGAATAAACTTGCATCAAGACATTTCAATGACTTTTCCGAGTAAAATACTTGGCATTATTTACACGCTGTATTTTTCTCTAACAGCATACAAGAGATCGAATTAACCCTAGTGTTTAACCTATTGTCTGTTTTAAAATAACTTCCCCAAATACCAAGTCGCTTTTTTATATGGAAAAACTCATCATGAAGGGTGGATTTCGTGAACGTGCGAATCGCCAGCGCAAATACCAAAACTCCGAAAATCAACAAACTACACTGCAACCACATCGTTACAGCACGCAAGGTACAACGATCACAAGTCAACCTTCAGTAGAAATACCTACAGAGCATAAAAAATCTGAGCAATAAAAAACCGAATCTTATGATTCGGTTCTTGTTATCAGGTACTCGACCTACTTAATTTTTTTTCACATCTTTCATTTCAATCTTTTGACGATCAGGATTCACCTCACGTGCTTCACCATCAATCACACTTGAATCTCGTGAACTACCTTGATAATTCTGCATATCCTGCATTTGACGCATCAAATCAGCAAATGGATTTTGAGCACCACCTTGCTCTGCGCCCATCATACCACCCATCATTTTATTCATCATCGCCTGCTGACGTTTTGCCATAGCAGACATCAGTGCATTCACCAACAGTTTTTGTATAGGTGGTAAGACCAAAAGCACAGCAATTACATCGCTAATCAGACCAGGAATCATCAACAAAATACCTGCAATCAATAAAGCAATTTTACGCATCACAACAGGATCATTACTCAACTGACCTGTCATTTGTAATTGCTGTAATTGCGGCATAATTGTTGCAGCACTTGAACGTAACAGCTTAAAACCAATCACAAAGGCGATAATAAACCAAAAAAACACATACCATCCGCTAATGAAATGTGCCACACCAATCCATACCGCAACTTCAAGTATTGCACCTATTAGCACAGCCAGTATTAAGTTCATGAAATTTTAATTCATCCTTTCAAAGTCAATCAAGTTTGTTGCATTTAAATCTACTTTAAAAGATATGGGCACTGTTTTATTTTTAAAGTGCTATGCGCTGATAATCGTTCATTTTTATAAAAAACTCGCATCTTAATACGAGTTTTTTGCTTCGATAAAATACTCAACTGATCTCAAATCATTTAGCAGCGACCTTTCTTGGCTTGTCCTGGCGGGCAAAAACCACCCTCGTCACCATGATGTGAATGATCAGGATCAAGCACCACACTTCCCGCTGGGGTATACACTGCGCACGCTGACAATGACATACTCAAGACAACACCAAGTGCTAAAAATATACGTTTCATACAAATATCCTTTCATATTCTATCCACATATAATCTAATATTTATTGATCATCATTCGTATTATTTTGTGAGTTTTCTATACCTTTAGCAGATTCAGGCTATTTCAAACCGATCTGACCGCACAAGTTGCAGATGAAAACATCTATAATAAGAAATGTTGATATAACACAGTAAAGACAATGGCATTAATTATTGGGATCGATCCCGGCTCTCGCCTGACAGGTTATGGCATTATTGAGCATCAAGGCAGTCAGCTTAAATTTATCGATGCAGGGACGATTCGTACAGAAACCCAAGAAATGCCTGAGCGCCTTAAACGGATTTTTGCAGGGATTGAACGAATCGTAAAATTTCATGGTCCAACCGAAGCTGCGGTTGAACAAGTCTTTATGGCGCAAAACCCTGACTCAGCACTCAAACTTGGACAGGCACGTGGTGCAGCCATTGCTGCATTGGTGAATCTTGACCTGAAAGTTGCCGAATATACTGCCCGACAAATCAAACAGTCTGTGGTTGGTTATGGTGCTGCCGACAAAGAACAAGTGCAAATGATGGTCATGAAACTGTTAAAACTTGAGATTCAACCACAAGCTGATGCTGCCGATGCTCTTGCTGCGGCAATCTGCCATGCGCACGCATCAGGCAGCATGAGTAAACTTGCGGTATTAAATGCATTAGGGGGCATGGCGCGCGGACGTAGCCGTTATAGCTCACGCCGCCGCTAAAGATTTAAAATCAATTTGCATTCACAACCTGATAAACAGCTTGTGGCATGTGAGATGCTTGAATCCCTCGCATGCCCTGCTCAGCCAAGAGATCTCCTGCTTGAGCATGTAAAGTCACAACTTGATGCAAGGCGATCTCTTGATGCAATTGTGCTTTTAATCCTGCAACCATCCCTGCTAAAGTATCGCCCATTCCACCTGTTCCCATACCTGCATTACCTGCGGTACATACCCAAAGTTGCTGATTTTCCAGAATCAGACTGCCTGAGCCTTTGAGCACCCATTGCCCTGAAAATTTGGCAGCAAGCGCATGAATTGCAGCCACGCGATCTTGCTCAATCTCATGACTGGTGCATCCCAATAATCGAGCGGCTTCTCCCGAATGCGGAGTCAAATAAACATTTTCAGAAAATTGCACAGCTTGTTCTGCAAGAAACCATAAAGCATCTGCATCGAGTACAACTTCTAAATGTGAATGCTGCAAGATGGGTGATAACCATGTATTAAATGCTTGTTTTGACCAATCATCCCGTCCAAGCCCCATCCCAAAACACACAGCATCAACTGCCTGTAGCATTTCTTCAATCAACTCTGGCGTAAAAGTTTCGATATTTCGCACCATGACATTGGGTGAACGTGCCAGTATCGCAGCATGATGTCGCTGATGACAAATCACACTCACCTTTCCCACTCCGACTGCAAAAGCTGCCTCGGCTGCCATAATCACAGCACCGCCCATATCCGCATGACCACCAATCACCAACACATGACCATAACTGCCTTTATGTCCAAAGGCTTGACGAGGTGGTAAAGAAATTGTGGTTGGGGATAGTCGTGCTAATGCCTTTAACTCAGTATCTTGAGGAATCAGTGAAATAAGCTGAATCTGTCCTGAAAATTCTTTACCTTGCCCTGTAAAGAGTCCTATTTTATAACCTAATGCTGTTAAGGTCAGATCTGCTTTAATCGCGCAAGGCAATGGTTGACCTGTATTAGCGTGTAACCCACTTGGAATATCAATACTGATTTTAAGCCCAGTAGATTGATTAAACTGCTGAATGATTTGCTGCCAATCTTGATCCAGTTCACGGTTTAAACCAATCCCAAATAAAGCATCAATATGAGCATCATACTGATCTACAATATTAAAATGTGGATATAAATGATCAATCTTATCTTTTGAATACTCAAAGGCTTGTTGTAATGCAGCGGAACTACCACGTTCAGCCGCATAGACATCCACCTGATAACCCTGCTCAGCCAAATAAGCCGCAATAAAATAACCATCTCCTGCGTTATTGCCCGTCCCACACCAGACTGCAATACGTTTTACCGATTTTGGAGATTCTGAAAAATATTCAATGAGTTTTAAATGACTCTGCCATGCAACCTGTTTCATTAAACCCAATGCGCTATTATTCTGAGCAAACCAACGCTGCTCCCATGCTTGAATTTCACGGCTATGGTACACTTGCTGCTGCATGTCTATTCCCCCTTGTTGTTATGCCGTCCACCATACCACTTCAACAATTTGATCCACAAGAATTAAAAGCATGGATTAAGACCGAGGCTTTAGTGCTTGGTTTTGCGGATTGTGTGATCGCAAAACCCACTCGCCAAGACAAAGAAATGCCACGTTTCTTGAAATATCTGGACAGTGGCTATCATGGGGATATGCATTATTTAAAAGATAATTTAGACAAACGTGCCGATCCGACCTTACTGGTTCCTGGGACGCAAAGCATTATCTGTGTACGAATGAACTATTTGGTGGAAACACCAAAACCTCGCTATGTGCCTTTTGCACCCAATAGCGCCATTATTGCCCGTTATGCGCGTGGACGTGACTATCACAAAGTCATGCGCGGTCGGCTTAAAACTTTAGCGCAAAAAATCCGTGAGCGTGTCGGTGACTTTGAAGTCCGTCCCTTTGCAGATTCTGCCCCGATTTTTGAAAAAGCCATCCATGAAAGTGCGGGTATGGGTTGGACAGGTAAACATACGCTCCTTATTCAGAAAAAATCAGGTTCTTTCTTTGTATTGGGTGAATTATTCACATCACTTGATTTGCCTGCTGACCCACCGACAACAGCGCATTGTGGTTCATGTTCAGCCTGCATCGACATTTGTCCAACGCAAGCCATTGTTGAACCTTATATGCTCGATGCACGTCGTTGTATTGCCTATTTAACCATTGAGTACAAAGGCATTATTCCTGAAGAATTCCGCGAAGGCATTGGTAACCGTATTTTTGGTTGCGATGACTGCCAATTGATTTGCCCTTGGAACAGTTTTGCTAAAATTACCCCGATTGAAGACTTTCACCCTCGGCATGGACTTGATCAGGCTTCATTACTTGATCTATGGGCATGGGATGAAGCGACATTTTTACACTCTACTGAAGGCAGTCCAATTCGACGTACAGGATTTCAAAGTTTCAAGCGTAATGTTGCGATTGGTTTAGGTAATGCACCTTATCATGCTGAAATTATTCAGGCTTTAGAACATGGTAAAATGTTGCACGATGAGATTGTAAATACACATGTCGACTGGGCGATTCAACAACAGCTGAAAAAAGCAAATTCAGAGCAACTTTATTAATCGCTATACATAGTGCTAATTCAATCAGAACAATCAGACCGATTAAATTTTGATTCAAACTTCAAAATTACGCTACTAAGTCTCAGGTTTTTGCAGCGATCTTGCAATTCAGCAGTTTAATTTAACAAAAGATAGGCAAACAAATATTTAGACATATTTTGGAAAGTTTTGCCCTGTTGTTTTTAATTGAACAAGTTAATATCATGCTATTAACTTGATGCACAATAGGGCGATTATGCACGTGAGAAACGATTGGACTCGTGAAGAAATCCAAAAGCTATATGACCAACCTTTTCTAGATTTGGTATTTGAAGCGCAGCGTGTTCACCGCGAGCATTTTCCAGCAAATACCATTCAAGTCAGTACTTTACTTTCAATTAAAACAGGTAAATGTCCTGAAGACTGTAAATACTGCTCTCAGTCTGCACACTACGATTCTAAATTAGAAGCTGAAAAGCGTATTGCAGTTGAAAAAGTCATTTCTGAAGCAAAAGAAGCAAAAGAAGCAGGTTCTTCACGTTTTTGTATGGGTGCTGCATGGCGTAACCCACATGAGCGCGACATGCCTTATGTGTTAGAAATGGTCAAAGAAGTTAAAGCGCTTGGCATGGAAACCTGTATGACATTGGGCATGCTCAATCAGTCACAAGCTGAACGCTTACGAGATGCGGGTTTAGACTACTATAACCATAACCTTGACACCTCTCGCGAATACTATAGCAACATCATCAGTACACGTACTTTTGATGATCGTTTAAATACACTTGATCATGTGCGTAATGCAGGTTTAAAAGTGTGTAGTGGTGGTATTGTGGGCTTAGGCGAAGGGAAACAAGACCGTATTGGTTTACTACATGAATTGGCAACCCTACCACTTCACCCAGAATCTGTACCAATCAACATGCTTGTGCCAATTGAAGGTACCCCACTTGAAGAAGTTGAAAAACTTGAAGTGACTGAGTGGCTTCGCACGATTGCTGTTGCGCGTATTATTATGCCGAAAAGCTATATTCGTCTTTCAGCTGGTCGTGAATCACTTTCTGACACAGATCAAGCCATGGCATTTATGGCGGGTGCAAACTCACTATTCTCTGGTGAAAAGCTATTAACCACACCAAATGCTGGCGAAGGTCGCGACAAAGTCTTGTTTAATAAACTTGGACTAACCGCTGAAAAACCAAAACTGACTGCCGCACAACTCTCTGTCGATGCAATGGCTGAATCAGCTTAAGTTTAACTTCTGACTGATTCACATCAAAAAGGCGATTTATTTTAGTAAATCGCCTTTTTCTTTGATTTAAGATGTCACTAAAATTCCATATTTGGCGGTTAAATACATACCCGCACGGATCTGATCTATACCCGCTGCATGTGTCACGGTGAGTTGCTGATTTCGCACATCAAAATGCAACTCATCAAAACAATCCTGATGTTGTAATAGCCATGCAACTGTATCTACCACCTGCTCATCCACAATATAAGTTTCTGCCTGAAAATTTTTAGTCATTGATCCAAAATCTTAAATAAATACATCATATTATTTTAACGGATGATTCATATAACAAATCAAAATTATTTTCCAATAATCACAGACAAAAAAACACCATCCGTAAAGATGGTGTTGGAAAACTGGTCAAAACTTCAAAATATATTTAATAAACCTTTATTTTAAATATATTTTTTAATTTAAAATCTATAGCCATAAAAATAACATGGGTTTCTTATAAATACAATACGACCAAATATAAAAGTCTGATACTGAATATCTAAACCTATCATTTTAAAGTGCTTTTTATTGATAATTTTATCTAAAGATAAATTTATTTTTTTGTTTTATCTAAGAAATTTAATAACTAAAAGAGAGAATCATTTATCTTATATTTATATAAAACTATATTTTTTTAACAAAAACATAAATATAAACATTCAAATTATATTTTAAAAAAATCTAAGAAATCATTATATTAATACAATACTCTGCACATAGATTTTTCGACTGTTGCTTACTCATAAGCCAATTACAATAAAGCCGAGTCAATGAGTTGCTCGGCTTTATCTGTGTAAAAGAATATTAATAAATCGCCATATGATTGCGGTGAATCATTTCCAGAGAACGTGCTTCACCTAACACCTGAAACACCTTATCAGATGCTAAACCTTTCACAATCTCAGCAGAACGCGAGCTAAAATTGACACGCCCGACAGCAATACGACGGCCATCGGTGTCCACACATTCAACCACATCACCACGATCAAAATGCCCTTCAACTGCTTTTACACCGACAGGTAATAAACTGCGATGCTTAAGTGTAATCGCCTCAATAGCTCCCGCATCAATCACCAAACGACCTGCTGTTTGTAAATGTGCTGCAAGCCATTGCTGATGTGCCGTCATACGGTCATTATCAGTCACAAATAACGTGCCAAGCATTTCACCAGACATCAGCCGTGAAAGTACCAGATCACTATCACCACTTGCAATCAAAGTTGGGCAGCCTGATTTCGCTGCCAAACGTGCCGCACGAACTTTGGTGACCATGCCACCACGTCCAAGCAAACCACCGCCACCAGCCATTTCAAACAAGCTTTCATCAAGTGCACGCACACTCGATAAAAGTTTTGCATCTGGATTTGAACGTGGATCTGCATCAAACATGCCCTGCTGATCGGTCAAAATAATCAACAAATCAGCATGTACTTGACCCGCAACCATTGCCGCCAAAGTATCATTATCACCAAAACGAATTTCGTCTGTCGATACCGTGTCATTTTCATTGATGACTGGAATCACGTGCCATTCAATCAAGTGCTGCAAGGCATCACATGAATTTAAATAACGACGGCGATCAGCCAAGTCATCATGCGTTAACAACACTTGAGCTGTTTGTATCTGGTGTTTTTCGAGAACACTTGACCAAGTCTGAATCAAGCCCATCTGCCCAATAGCAGCACAGGCTTGTAGACTTGGCAAATCTGTGGGTCGTGCGGCAAGTTTCATACGTACCATGCCCTCTGCCACAGCGCCAGATGAAACCAAAATGATTTCATGCCCAGAACGATGCAAATCGGCAATTTGACTTGCCCAATGAGAAATTGCATCAAGATCCAAGCCCTGACCATTTGCTGTGAGTAAAGAAGAGCCGATTTTCACAACGATACGTTTACAGCCAGTTAGCTGACGTTGCCCATTCACCACTTCAATCATTATGTCCTCAGTCGTACTTAACGTACGTATATTACTTCTACTTCGTCGTCTTCATCATCATCGAAGTCATCATCGTCACCACCTAGACGCTGTGCTCTACGCATTGCACGATAAGCTTCTTTGGCAGCCAATGTCTGCTCACGTGTTTCAACTTCAAGCTGATCACGGAAGGCTTTCATTTCTGCTGCATATTCAGGATCTTCAACTTCACGCTCGCGCTGTTCTTCGATCTGATCCATCAAATAATACACAACATCTTTTGTGCCTTCTTCAAGCAATCCAGATGTTCTGAATACTGGACCTGTCCACTCTAACTCTGTCAAAATGTGCTGACACCATTCTTCACGGTTTTCTTCATCAATCTGATCAAGTTTATTGAGCACCAAAACCACAGGCAATTTAGACAAAGTTGGAGAGAATTTTTTCAATTCGCCCAAAATTGCTTTAGCATTATGCGCAGGGTCAGAACCATCAATCGGTTGTACGTCAACAATGTGCAACAAGATACGCGTACGTGCCAAATGTTTCAGGAAGCGAATCCCTAAACCTGCACCTTCTGCCGCACCTTCGATTAAGCCTGGAATGTCCGCCATAACAAATGAACGATGACGGTCAGCATCGACCACACCCAAGTTAGGTACCATTGTGGTAAATGGATAATCAGCAACTTTTGGTTTTGCTGCAGATACGGCACGAATAAAGGTTGATTTACCTGCGTTAGGCATACCGAGTAAGCCAACATCCGCAAGGACTTTCAACTCTAGACGAACTTCACGGAATTCGCCTTTAATCCCTGTGGTGAACTTACGCGGTGCACGGTTGGTTGATGATTTGAAATGTGTGTTTCCTAAACCACCATCACCACCTTGTGCGACAAGAACGCGTTGACCATCTTCAACCAAGTCACCAATAATATCGCCTGATTCAGTATCTACAATTGTTGTTCCTACAGGAACTTTTAAAATGACGTCGGGTGCGCCACGACCAGCACAGTTTGCGCCTGCACCATTTTTTCCACGTTCAGCGCGGAATTTACGGGTATAACGATAATCGACCAAGGTACTGGTATCGTTGTCAGCTTGAATATATACGCTGCCGCCACGACCACCATCACCACCATCTGGACCACCAAATGGGACAAATTTTTCACGGCGAAAACTGGCTACGCCATTGCCACCGTCGCCAGCCTCTACGGTAATGACTGCTTCATCAACAAAGCGCATTTGCCAATCCTCTAAAACTCTAAAACCGCCTATTCTGCCATATTTTAATAAATTTCTCGAATAGAAAAATGACACAATTGATTTTTATCGTTTCTACAGCTCAATTTTTCTTATGTTGAAGAATCAATTCAAGATTTTGTTCAATCCACACAACCAATTGCGTGATTTGCTGTGCCGCACTTTCTCCGAGTTCCGTGAGCTGATATTCAACACGTGGCGGCACTTCTGGATAGACCGTTCGAGTGACAAAACCATCTTTTTCCAAAGTTTTTAAGGTTTGTGTCAGCATTTTCTCACTGACACCATCAATCCGTTTTCTCAATTGACTAAAACGCTGTACACCTTCGCTCAGACAGCGCAACACTAAAACTGCCCATTTACTGGTGAGATGTTCCAAGATTTCCCGTGATGGACATTGGCTGGATAAAACATAACCAATTAAATTTTGTTCAGACTGTGTCATAGCGAAATTCTCACCTTTAGCTCATTAACTTACTTTTAGGTATGTACTTACTTTTAGTAAGTTTTGAATTTATGATTATAGCATACACTCAATTGCAGCACTTCATTCTGAGGAGATTAAAATGAAAATCGCAATTACAGGTGCAACAGGTCAGCTTGGACAATATGTTATTGAGTTTTTATTAAAGACAGAGAACGCTCAAAATATTGTGGCATTCGTCCGTGATCTTGATAAAGCACAGTCTTTAAAACAGCAAGGTATTGAAGTTCGTTATTTTAATTATGATGAACCTGAATCTTTAGCACCTGCACTTCAAGGCGTAGATAAATTACTGCTCATTTCAGCCAATGAAGTCGGTCGCCGCACACCACAGCATCAAGCTGTGATCGAAGCTGCCAAACAAGCGCAAGTGAAACATCTTGTTTATACCAGTTTATTAAATGCAACACATTCGCCCTTGTCTTTAGCCAAAGAACACCAAGAAACTGAAGCCTTAATCCAACACAGTGGTCTCAATTACACTTTCTTACGCAACAACTGGTACAATGAAAACTACCTAGCCACTTTGCCACAGATCATTGAGCAAGGGATTTTATATGGTGCAGCAGGTGAAGGGAAAATCAGTTCAGCTTCACGCCAAGATTATGCAAAAGCGGCAGCTAAAGTACTGACCAGTTCAGGACACGAACAAAAAATCTATGAATTGGCAGGCTCGGAGAGTTATACCCTTGCCGAACTCGCAGAAAGTATTAGCCAAATATCAGGAAAAACAATTCATTATCAAAACTTGACTACCCAAGAATATACAGATGCTTTACTTGCAGCAGGATTACCCGAAGGATTAGTTCATGTGCTTGTCGATGCTGATCTACAAGCTGCTCAAGGTGCTATGTATAGCGAGTCAAAAGATCTAGAAAATTTGATTGGTCACACCACAACATCTATTCAGACATTGATTCAGCAACAACTTGCATAAATCATGGCAATAAAAAACCCAGTCAGGTGACTGGGTTTTTCTATTTACCGAGCAACAAACTTATGCTTTTGTGCTTGGTACTTTTGGATAGCTCACGCCGCTCATTTGCTCAGCGATACGCAATACTTGGCAGCTATAACCTACTTCGTTGTCATACCAAACGTAAGCAGTTAAACGGTTACCAGATACGATAGTTGCTTGCGCATCGAAGATACCTGCACTACGTGAACCAATAAAGTCGCTTGAAACTACTTCAGTTGAGTTGGTATAGCCAATTTGACCTTGCAATGCTGAATTGATTGAAATTTGGCGAACATATTCGTTCACTTCATCACGATCAATTTCTTGATCTAGAGTTAAGTTCAAGATTGCCAAAGATACGTTTGGTGTAGGAACACGTACTGAGTTACCTGTCAATTTACCTTTCAATGCTGGCAATGCTTTCGCCACAGCTTTCGCCGCGCCAGTTTCGGTAATCACCATGTTCAAAGTTGCAGCACGACCACGACGATCTGCCTTGTGATAGTTATCAATCAAGTTTTGATCATTGGTAAATGAGTGAACAGTTTCAACATGACCATTCAATACTTTGTATTTGTCGTCCAACACTTTTAACAATGGAGTAATTGCGTTAGTCGTACAGCTTGCAGCAGAGATCAGTTTATCTTCATCTAAAATGTCTGCTTGGTTCACACCAAATACGACATTTTTCATTTCGCCTTTTGCTGGAGCAGTCAATACAACACGTGCAACGCCAGGGCATTTCAAGTGTTGAGCAAGACCATCCGCATCACGCCATTTACCTGTATTGTCAATTAACAATGCATTTTCAATACCATACTGAGTGTAATCAACTTCTGATGGGTTTGAAGCGTAAATCACTTTGATGAAGTTACCATTGGCAATAATCGCTTCATTTTCTTCATCTACAGAAATTGTGCCTGCAAAAGAACCATGAATTGAGTCACGGCGTAACAAAGAAGCACGCTTAGCCAAGTCACCGTCTGAAGTTTTACGAACAACAATCGCTTTAATGTTTAAACCACGACCAATACCTGTTTGCTCGATGATTAAACGTGCCAAAATACGACCAATACGACCAAAACCATAAAGCACAACATCTTTCGGTTCTACTTCAGCAGCACGACCATTGATGGCTTGTACAGCAGTCGCAACAAAAGCGTCAATATCGCCGCCTTTTTCTTTGTATTCAACAGCAAGTTTGCCAAGGTCTACTTCTGCAGAACCGATATTCTCGATTTTTGCCAACGCTTCTAAAATTGGGAAAGTATGAACAACTGACAACTCAACATCTACAATACGAGTACGACGGTGAGCTTTTAAAATTTGAATTACTGAACGGTTAACAAGTGCGCGACCATAAACAGAAGTTACAATATTTTTTTCACGGTATAATTTACCGATCAAAACGATCATTTGTTCTGCGATTTCTTCGCGGTTTTTCCAACGACCCTGATGTTCTGCATGTAGAGCGATAATCGTTTCTTTGCTCACAAGTACGTCCTCAATTTATAGAAGTGTTTATCGCGAGCAATTTTAAAGGAAAATAGCGAAGTTTGAAATTAAAATAACGATAGTATTATCATAAAAGGATTATACCATCGTCATATTTATAAAAAAATATAATACATTCATAAAAAAAATGAATATAAAACTCATCTAATTAGTTTATTTTTATTCATCTTTACGATGAGAAGCAGTACGTTCAGAGAATTTTTCAATATTGGTAATCAAAGCCTGACGTTTGCGTTGTTGATGATAAATATGCCACATTCCCTCTAAAACTAAAATACCCACAGCACACCAAATTGGAATATAGGTAAACCATTCTTCTGAGTGAATTTTTTCTCCTAAAATCACTGCTGAGATTGCAAGCAATACAGGTTCAAGATAACTCAGCAAACCAAATAGCACCATCGGTAAATAGCGACTCGCTAGAATATAACTCCCCAAGCCAATGGCACTTAGCACCCCAAGCCCAGTGACCGCAGCAATCAGATGCGGCTGTTCAAGAAAAGTGCTCCAAGGTAGTGTCCAAGTCTGAATAAAATAAATTGCCACAGGCAGCATCAAGACATTGTCCCACCAAAACCCGCCTAAATGATCTGTCTTGATAATCTTACGCAGAAAGAAATAAGCAGAATACCCTAGAGCAACCAGTAGCGTTTCCCATGCAATCGTGCCCATCCGCCAAATTTCATGCACAACGCCAAGTACTGCACACAGTACGGCAATTTTTTGAAACCAAGAGAGTTTTTCTTTATAAAACACGCTCCCAACCAAAACCAAAACTAATGGCAACAGGAAGTAGCCTAAAGAAACCTGCATGCCACGACCATGCATTGGTGCCCATAAAAACAACCATAATTGAACTGCTGCCAGTACCGAGGTCAACAGAAGCATCAAGAAAAACGCAGGCTTTTGTTTTACACGTTGGTACACTTGTTTAATCAGTTTGAGATCGCCACTCATCCACATAAACAGTGTCAAAAAAGGCAAAAGCGAAATCATTCGCCAACCAAAGGTTTGAGAGCCATCAAAAATTTTGAGAAACTGGCTGTAAAAATACAAAATACCAAACACTGTAGAGGCTAAAACAGAAAAAAATATGCCTTTAACCATCTACATCCCCACCCAACACACCACAAAAAAACATAAAATAACCAAATACTTTTCAAGCAAAAATCTGGGAGAGAGTATCGGTTAGATTTCACAAAAAATTTATACCAAATACTCAAAAATTCAGTGCTCGATTATAGCGAGATCTGGTTATTTTTTGTTAATTTTTAATTATTTTTTTGCGCCTGCACGGTGTAAATCAAATCATTGGTTCGATACCCTAAACTTTGTGCATATTTCAAGTATTCTTGTAAAACCTCATCCGATAAATGCGGCTCACGTGACAAGACCCACATATATTTTCGTTTCGGCTCACCAACCAACACCGTTTGGTAATTGGCATCTAGCTTTAAAATCCAGTAATCCCCTCGCCCGACTGGTAACCAGCGCAAAGATTCAGGTAAAAAACTCACGCGCAGCTTACTGTTATGTGGTGCATTGACCACATAGGCTTCGCCTTGAGCTTGCTCTATGTGCCCATCTTGATTGACACAACTATTTTCAACACTGACGTTACCATTGACATTTAAGGTATAAACTGCCTGTACATTTTTAACGCATTGCTTTTGAAAATACATCGGCTTACGGGCAATTTCATACCAGACACCGAGATACTTGCCTAAGTCAACTTGTGCAATCGTTGGCATCGGTTTTTGAGCATGGGCAGTTGCCCACACCCCTGCACCAAGAATCACACTCAGCAAGGTCAGTTTTTTAAGCCATGATTTTGTTTTTTGTTTCTTATTCACTTGTTACTATCCTCTTGATCCTTATCAAGGATTTATCAAAAACATAACGATTATTTCATGCCTGCACTGTAAGAATTCTGTAAATAACCTACAGAATTAAGTGTGCTTTTAAACGAAGCATTTCATCACGCAACCTTGCAGCCTGTTCAAACTGCAATTCTTTCGAGGCTTTGAGCATTTCTTTTTCAAGTTTCATTAAATGCTTGGTCAGCAATTTCGGATCTGCAATTAAATGCTGCTCATCTGCACTCAAGCTCTGTAGCTGTTGATACTGTTGCTCAGCAGGTTCATCCGCAATGACTTCACCTGTATCAATTTCCTTAATAATTTGACGCACCGCACTGCGTGGTGTAATTCCATGTTGCTGATTAAATTCAATTTGCTTATTACGACGACGATCTGTTTCATCAATGGCTTTTTGCATAGAATCCGTCACGCGGTCAGCATATAAAATCGCTTTACCTTTTAAATGCCGTGCTGCCCGACCAATGGTTTGAATCAGTGAACGCTCAGAACGTAAAAAACCTTCTTTGTCGGCATCTAAAATTGCGACCAGTGATACTTCTGGCATATCCAGACCTTCACGCAACAGGTTAATACCGACCAAAACATCATGCACACCTGTCCGTAGTTCATGGATGATTTTGACCCGTTCAACGGTATCAATATCCGAATGCAAATACGCAACCTTGATGCCATATTCTTTTAAATATGAGGTCAGATCTTCCGCCATACGTTTAGTCAATGTCGTGACTAAAACACGCTCATTGAGTTGTTTACGGATATTAATTTCTGAGAGGACATCATCGACCTGCGTCAATACAGGTCGAATTTCAATTTCAGGGTCAATCAAACCTGTCGGGCGTACCACCTGCTCGACCACTTGTTCTGAATGCTCAAGTTCATATTGTGCTGGGGTTGCGGTCACAAAAATCGTGGCGGGAACAATGCGTTCCCATTCCTCAAATTTCATCGGTCGGTTATCTAGCGCACTCGGCAAGCGAAAGCCATAATTGACCAAGTTTTCTTTACGCGAACGATCCCCTTTATACATCGCACCGATTTGCGGTACGGTCACATGCGATTCATCAATCAACAGCAATGCATCTTCAGGAATATAATCAAATAAAGTGGGTGGTGCTTCCCCAGAAGGGCGACCCGACAAATGCCGTGAGTAGTTTTCAATGCCGTTGGTATAGCCCAGTTGCTGCATCATTTCCAGATCATAGCGCGTGCGCTGTTCAATCCGCTGTGCTTCGAGCAATTTGTCATTATTTTTAAAAAACTCGATTTGCTGCTTGAGTTCGGTTTTAATCGTGCCGATTGCGCGCTGTAGATTATCTTGTGGTGTCACATAATGACTTTTTGGATAAATCGTCACGCGTGGGACTTTACGCAGCATTTTTCCAGTTAAAGGATCAAACCAGCGAATTGAATCCACTTCATCATCAAACAATTCGATACGAATGGCTTGCTGATCCGATTCCGCAGGGAAAATATCAATAATCTCACCACGAATGCGATAGGTTCCTCGCACAAACTCCAGTTCGTTACGACTATATTGCATTTCCACCAGACGGCGGATAATTTCATCGCGATGGATCACATCGCCTTCCACCACATGCAGCAGCATTTGCATATAGGCATTGGGATCACCCAAACCATAAATTGCCGATACCGATGCCACAATAATCGCATCACGGCGTTCTAATAAGGCGCGGGTGGCCGACAGACGCATCTGATCAATATGGTCGTTAATTGCCGCATCTTTTTCGATAAAAGTATCTGAAGATGGCACATAGGCTTCTGGCTGATAGTAATCGTAATAACTGACAAAATACTCAACGGCATTGTTTGGGAAAAATGCTTTAAATTCGCCATAAAGCTGAGCTGCAAGGGTTTTATTGTGCGCCATGACAATGGTTGGTCGCTGTAATTGAGCAATGACATTGGCCATGGTGTAGGTTTTCCCTGAGCCCGTCACACCAAGCAACAACTGATGCTTAAGTCCATTTTCAACACCTGTGACCAGTTTTTCAATCGCTTGCGGCTGATCGCCTGCTGGGGAATATTGGGTGACCAAATCAAAAGGCTGATGACTCACTGGCTTCTCTCATTTTTCATTTATTTAGATAAATTGGACTGAACACAGATTATTCAAGTATTTTTTACTTGACCGCTTTACCAATCAACTGCAACATTGCACACAAGATCATGGCAAAAAACACAACGACGATGACTTATCAGTATCATGATGAAAGCATAATTAAGAGCTTACCTGAAGACACGATGTTTGTGTTTGGAAGCAACCTTGCAGGTCAACACAATGACGGCGCTGCACGGATTGCACAATTATTTTTTGGTGCAATGACAGGTGTCGGACGCGGCTGGTCAGGTCAGAGCTTTGCCATTCCAACGCTGAATGAACATTTACAACAAATGCCAATTTCTCAAATTGCGCATTATATTGAAGATTTTAAAATCTATACACAAAACCATCTTAGCACTAAATATTTTATTACAGCGCTGGGCTGTGGTATTGCGGGCTATCAGATTTCTGACATTGCACCATTGTTTCAGGGTATTTCTTGTAATGTGATTTTCCCTGAATCATTCCGTCCTTATGTCGAAAAAAATGCAGCACGTTTATTTCCAAACCTGACCAGTAAATTGCTGCATAGCATTTTTAGTCCTGAGGTGATTTTAGCTGAAGACTATACCGAAGCCATTAAACAAACTTCACTGAATAAAGAACAACGCCAAATCGCACTGAAAGTTCTAGAACAGAAAATGTATCCAGAAGACCAGTATGGTCGCAGTCGTGAATATGAAATTGAAGATATTCTCAAACAGATTAATGACAAGGTTTTTCAGTTACCTGCCCATTCCGATGAAAGCTATATTTATGGCGGAGTGATTCTTGCCTTGATGGAACTTTACGATTTCAACGAACAAGATTTTATCCGTGTTTGGAATGCTGAAATTGAAATTAAACATCCGATTAAACGCCATCACTAACTCAATCGATTACTACTTTTAGTCCATTTTTGGGGTAGGTTTTATATGCCACATTTTGATTCTTCAATTTTTGATTTAGCACCTATTCCCATGTGGCTTGAAGATTTTAGTGAGGTCAAACTTCAGTTTGATCAGTGGCGTGCTGATGGTGTTGAAGATCTGGTCAGTTTTTTACAAGAAGATATACAGCGTGTTGTTGCTTCAACCCACAAAATCAAAATTATCAAAGTCAATCAAAAAACTTTAGAGGTCTTTGAAGCCAAAGATCAAGACCATCTTTGCGAGAATCTTTCCAAAATTTTCAAGGAAGATATGCTTGGCACACATATTTTTGAACTGGCTGCCTTATGGGAAGGAAAAAACGAATTTTCCAGTACAGGTGTCAATTATACCTTGTCAGGTAAGCGACTCGACGTACAACTGCGCGCCTCTGTACTTCCCGGTTTTGAGCAGGACTTAGCTCGGGTATTAATCACGACTGAAGACATTACCACCTATCAAGATGCTCAGCGACTCGAAGCCAAAAACCGTATTTTGGCAGAATCCATGTTTAATTATTCACCTGCATCTCTGTGGGTTGAAGATTTCAGCAGAATTAAACGCCGCCTAGACCAAATTCGTCAGTTGGGTATTGAAGATTTCCGCACTTTTTTAGATGTTCACCCTGATTTTGTTCAACAGTGTACCGAAGACATTATCCTGCTCGATGTCAACCAAGCCACATTGACTCTATTTAAAGCACCCGATAAACCAACTTTATTTAAAAATCTCAATAAAGTGTTTATGCAGGAAATGCACAATACCTTTCGCGAGCAACTGATTGAACTTTGGAAAGGTAACATTCACCATCAACGCGAAGCGGTGAATTATGCGCTTGATGGTTCAATTCGTAATGTTTTACTACAATTCACGGTTTTTCCAGGTTATGAACATGACTGGGGAATGGTTCAAGTTGCACTGACGGATATTACCGCACGTAAAAAAGCCGAAAATTATTTGGAATATCTCGGCAAGCATGATGTCCTGACCAAGCTGTACAATCGCTCATTTTATACTGAAGAAATTAACCGCTTAGAGCGTAGTTTTATTCGACCTGTATCTTGTATTTTCCTCGATATGAATGGCTTAAAACAAACCAATGATGAATTGGGTCATGACATCGGTGATGGTTTGTTGCGCCGTGTTGGAGCTGTACTGAACCAAGTGATTTTAAATACGCCTTATACAGCTTCTCGTGTCGGTGGAGATGAATTTGTCATTTTAATGCCTTCCGCTGATGAAGTCGCAACGCTATCCGTTCTACAAACCATTCAAGAATTGTTTAATATCGACAACCAGTATTACTCCAGTCAGCCAATTAGTATTTCAATTGGACATGCGACAAGCCAACCCAATGAAAGCATTGAAGCTTTATTAAAACGTGCAGATAACGACATGTATATCAAAAAGAAAAATCACTATGCTGCTCTGAATTGAGCCATTTAGCCAGCAAAGTTGCTGGCTTTTTTGTGGCAAAAACTGCCCATATGAATGACTTAGGATTACACTATCGGCATTGTCTTCATCATCATAAAAAAGGAAAGCAAATGAGCACCCAACAGCAAGTGGTTGAGCGTTGTCGAGTATTTTTGACTGAGCAGCAAATTGCCATAGGCGAAGCCATCAACATTCGCCACTATACCGACTGGAGCAACTACAAGCGCATTCAACCTTATGCCGTGCTCTTTCCGAAAAATACCGAACAAGTTAGTCAGATTCTTTCGATTTGTAATGAATTCAAACAAGCCGTTGTTCCTCAAGGTGGCATGACAGGCGTTGCGGGTGCAGGTATTGCCGATACCGATGAAATCGTGATTGCACTTGATAAAATGAATAAAATTGAAGAAATTGATCAATATTCATCAACCATGACTGTGCAAGCGGGCATTACACTCGAAGAAGTGCAAAATGCAGCAAAACAAGCCGAGTTGTTTTTTCCTGTCGATGTAGGGGGGCGAGGTTCTTGCCAAATTGGTGGAAATATTGCGACGAATGCAGGCGGACTTTCGGTGATTCGTTATGGCATGATGCGAGAGCATGTACTGGGCATGGAAGTGGTTCTTGCCGATGGGCGCGTGCTTAATCTCATGAATAAAATGATCAAGAATAATGCCGCTTACGACTTAAAACAAAATTTTATTGGTTCCGAAGGCACTTTAGGGATTGTCACTCGTGCAGTTCTCAAATTATCTCCACCACCCAGTGCATTAACGACTTGTTTATGTGCCTTCCCTGATTTTTTATCTGCCGTTCATTTACTTCGTCGCATACAAAAGAATTTAATCACACCGAATGCTTTTGAGGTGATGTGGGATCAATACTATCAACTCAGTCTGTCATGGATGCAAAACAGCCAGAACCCACTGAGTCAGGCTTATCCTGTCTATGCGGTATTTGATGTCGAAGCGCCTGCTGAGGATTTAGAAAATTTATTGGCTGAAATGTTTGAAACAGGTGAAGCTTTAGATGCTGTGATTGCACAAAATCAGACACAAGCACAGCAACTCTGGCTGATTCGGGAAACGGTTCCTGCTGAAATTTCAAGTACAGGTCGTCCCCTATGTTTTGATGTGAGCTTACCGATTGGCGAATTGGGTGAGTTTAAAGAAGTCTGTCAGGCACGTTTAGACCAACATTTTCCAAATCTAGTGAGTCTGTTCTTCGGGCATATTGGTGACAGCAATATGCACATTATTTTTGACTTAAAAGATTTGTCAGAAGATCAGCTTGAATCTGTCATTCACGCAATTGATGAAATCGTCTATGGCGTAGTCCGCGAGTTTAAAGGTTGTATTTCTGCAGAACATGGTATTGGTTTACTGAAACGTGATTATTTGCATTATTCAGTCGATGCAAATGCGCTCGACATAATGCAACAACTCAAACAACTGTTTGATCCCAATATGATTTTAAATCCACATAAAATTTTTAAATAAAACCCAAGAGATAAAAAAGCACGTCAAATAACGTGCTTTTTTATATTGAATATGGGGAAAATTAACGTTTACCCATAGAACGGCGCGTACCACGTGGTGGTGGCCAAGTTTTATCAGCATAAGACTGAGGTTTTGGTCGAACACTATTGTGTGCCATATCACCCTCTTTCTCCTGCTGTGTTGGCAGTGGAAAAGGCAATTGGACTTGCGGTTTATTTTGACTCATACAACAAACAAAACTCGAAATTTTCCTTATTTTAAGCTTTTTTGTGCACCTTGACGAGTCCATATTGCACAATCACCAGCAATGACTTGCATAATTTAAATTTCCTATGATTTTTTCTCATTTTGGACAATTTGTACCTAGCATGTTCGATTTTTTACGTTAAGATAGGATGCTTTTATTTTTTAATCCCACTAAAGAAGGAATATCGCAGTGGACGTACGTCTGTCAGATCGTGTAAACGCTATCAAACCGTCTCCTACGCTTGCCGTAACAAATAAAGCTGCTGAATTAAAAGCTGCTGGTAAGAACGTGATTGGTTTGGGTGCAGGTGAACCTGATTTCGATACCCCGCAACACATCAAAGATGCAGCTATTCAAGCTATTAACAATGGCTTTACAAAATACACTGCTGTTGATGGTACGCCAGGCTTAAAAAAAGCAATTATTGCTAAGCTTAAACGCGACAACAACCTTGACTACCAAGCAAACCAAATTTTGGTTTCTTGTGGTGGTAAACAATCATTCTTTAACTTGGCACTTGCTTTGTTAAACAAAGGTGATGAAGTGATTATTCCTGCACCGTTCTGGGTAAGCTATCCAGACATGGTGATTATCGCTGAAGGTACACCTGTGATTGTGAAATGTGGTGAAGAACAACGTTTCAAAATTACCCCTGAACAATTAGAAGCTGCGATCACTGAAAACACACGTTTAGTGGTATTGAACAGCCCTTCTAACCCGACAGGCATGATCTATACTAAAGCTGAGCTTGAAGCTTTGGCTGAAGTATTACGTCGTCACCCACAAGTATTTGTTGCATCTGACGACATGTACGAACCAATCCGTTGGGATGACGAATTCTATAACATCGCAACAATTGCTCCAGACCTTTATGACCGCGTTATCGTATTGAACGGTGTGTCTAAAGCGTATGCAATGACTGGCTGGCGTATCGGCTATGCAGCGGGTCCTGCAAAAATCATTGGTGCGATGAAAAAAATCCAATCTCAATCAACTTCAAACCCAACTTCAATTTCGCAAGTTGCTGCTGAAGCTGCATTGAATGGACCTCAAGACGTTCTTGAACCAATGATTGAAGCATTCAAACGTCGTCATGACTTAGTGGTTAACGGTTTAAATGCAATCAACGGTATTTCTTGCCTACCTGCTGACGGTGCATTCTATGCTTATGCCAACATCCGCCCATTGATTCGTGCGAAAGGTTTAAAATCTTGCACAGAATTCTCTGAATGGTTATTGGAAGAAACGGGTGTTGCTGTTGTTCCAGGTGATGCTTTCGGTCTTGGCGGTTTCATGCGTATTTCTTATGCGACTGCTGACGAAGTGCTTGTTGATGCACTTGCACGTATCAAAAAAGCGGCTGATTCAATTGAAGGCGTAGATGCTGCAATTGCTTCAATCGACGCTGAGAAAAAAGCGTAATCCTTTACGCTGATACAAAAAACCCATCCGTTCGCTGATGGGTTTTTTTATGATTTCGATATTTAAAAGATATTGATCAACTCATAACTTTCAAAAAAGTGAAAAAATAAAATAAATTTTTTAAGCAGCACGATGTTTTGGACGTTCTAAAGCAATGAAATTAAAGTAATAAGGCAATACACGATCTAAATAGATTTCTCGAACTTGCGCATCATGCTGTGACCAAGCCAACGCTTTCGCATGTTTACCAACACCCTGCCCCTGAATCGCAAAGATAAAAATATCATTACCTTTCTGACCTTGCTGAACAGGTTGCCAAAAATTGGCTTCACCTTGTTGTAACTGTTGTTCTTGATGCTCTGTCCATTTGTCACCAAACCATAATTGTAGCAAATCACCTAAATAGACTTTTTGCTCGCTAAAAATAGCAAAGTGAATGGATGCACCTGTTACAGGCTGATAATAACTTTGAGGTTTTTTTAAAATCGAAAGATAATTTTCTTTGTAAAATTGGAAGTTTGCAAAGATATCTTGAATGCGAAGAATTGGCATATTACGCCTCCGATTTAGCCATTTGTGTGCTGGCAAGTTGGGGTTAAATCCACACTGTTTAAAATTTTAAAAAACTTTAAACGACCTATTGGTTTTTTAATTTAGCAAAAAAATTCAGAAAAAAATAACTTTTTTAGATAACACTAAACCATTTGTTCAAATATAAAACATCTGTAAATTCTTCTATGATTTTCACTTGACCCTGATCAAAATCACATTATAATCGCCTGCAGATTCTCCAATAGCTCAGTCGGTAGAGCGACGGACTGTTAATCCGCAGGTCCCTGGTTCGAGCCCAGGTTGGAGAGCCAAAATTCAAAAAAGCCCGCAGCACAAAAGCGGGCTTTTTTATGTCTGTTATTCTGCTTCAAACTCAGCAATCGCTTCTTTGGCAATGCGAAAACTGTCCACAGCAGCAGGCACACCACAGTAAATTGCTACTTGCAACAACACTTCACGAATCTTTTCTTTAGGCACACCATTACGCAGCGCACCTTTGACATGCAACTTCAGTTCATGTGGGCGATTCAATGCCGAAATCATTGCCAAGTTAATGAGACTACGTTCAGGTTTGCTGAGTTCTTCACGTCCCCAAACAGCTCCCCAGCAATATTCTGTCACTAACTCTTGCAAGGGCAAGCTAAACTCATCTGCATTTTGCAAAGAACGGTTGACGTAGTCTTCACCCAACACTTGTTTACGAATCGCCAAGCCTTTTTCAAACTTTTCATTGCTCATTTATATGCCTCCAAACAGGGTATATTTAATTTCCAGATAATCTTCAATACCATATTTCGAGCCTTCACGCCCTAGTCCTGAATGTTTAATTCCACCAAAAGGGGCAACTTCATTGGAAATTAAGCCTTTATTGATACCGACCATACCATATTCCAGTTGCTCACTCATGCGCCAAGCACGTCCCAAATCTTGGGTGTAGCAATACGCTGCTAAGCCATATTCAGTATCATTTGCCATTTTTACGGCTTCAGCTTCGGTTTCAAAAGCAAAGACTGCCGCCAATGGGCCAAAGGTTTCCTGCGTTGCCACCAACATGTCAGTATGGGCATTGGCAATCAGCGTCGGCTGGAAAAATAATTCACCCGCTTCATGCGGCTGACCACCTGTAATCAGTTCACCCTGTTTTGCTAAGGCATCGGTAATATGATTTTGCACTTTCTTCACGGCTTGTGCATTAATCAATGGCCCAAAGTCACGCCCTGCTTCTAGCCCATTGCCAATATTGAGGCTTTCGATTTTGACTTTAAAGGCTTTGATAAAGTCATCATAAATGCCTGACTGCACCAAAAAGCGATTCACACAAACACAGGTTTGTCCCGCATTACGGAACTTGGCAATCATTGCCCCTTCAACCGCAGCGTCCAGATCTGCATCATTAAATACAATAAACGGCGCATTACCACCGAGTTCGAGAGAAACTTTTTTCAAGGTTGCCGCAGACTGTTGTAACAACAACTTGCCGACAGGCGTTGAACCTGTAAAACTGAATTTGCGTACTACATCACTACTAAAAATTGCTTCACCAATCTGAACAGCATCACCTGTAATGACACTGAATATACCTTCAGGCACACCTGCCTGTACCGCTAAATCGACCAAGGCCAGTGCAGTAAATGGCGTTTCTGGTGCAGGTTTGACAATACATGGACAACCTGCGGCAAGTGCTGGCGCGACTTTGCGTGTAATCATTGCCGCAGGGAAATTCCACGGAGTAATCGCAGCCACTACACCAATTGGCTGTTTGGTCACCACAATCCGAGCATCGTTATACGGACTTGGAATCGTATCTCCATAAATTCGTTTGGCTTCTTCAGCAAACCATTCAATGAAACTGGCTGCATACAAAATTTCACCTTTGGCTTCTGCCAATGGTTTCCCTTGTTCAGAAGTCAAAATGTAGGCCAGTTCATCGGCATGTTGCACCATCAGTGCAAACCACTGCTTGAGGATGTTTGATCGGTCTTTGGCGGTTTTACCTTTCCACGCACTCCACGCAGCTTCGGCAGCATCAATCGCACGTTGCGCTTCTGCCTTACCCATATTTGGGACAGTCCCTACAATTTGCTGTGTCGCAGGGTTGTAAATTGTAGTGACTTGGGCATCATCTGCATCGCACCATTGTCCAGCAACATAGGCTTTTTCATGAAAGAGCGGCATTGTTTTTAAATTCATCACATCCTCGTTGTTTCATTTGCAATGGGCAGTCAAGTAGATCTTGACCACCCAATTTAGAACACCATATTCACATACTATGGTATACCATTATTTTTGACAAAAATTTTTGAGCACTGCTGCTCATCATGACATTTGGGTTTAGAAATAATAGAACAAAGTTAGATTCAGCAATTTGTTCCATTTGTTGTCATCCCCTTGTGCCAATGATGTGGTTGTTCCGCCAATGAACGGATCATTTTTACTCATAATATACTCAGCCACCAAAGAGACTTTTTTATAGTCCATACTCACACCCACAAAGTTACGGGTTGAATCTTTATCTGCCGAGTTATCTTTTTTGAAGGTTGAGTAAGTCACATATGGGGTAATATTGATGCCTTTATCTGCTACGTTTTTAAATACATAGCTCAAATCAGCAGTATAGAACGTACCCTTGTTCGCGACATAGTATTCGCTGTCGTACGAACCCATGACCGAATAATCAGGATGCAATGCATCTTTATTGGATACCGATGTTTTTCCACCTGTCAACGTCAATGCCCAGTTGTTATAGCCAAATTTTCCAAACAATGCCCATGCGTGACGTTTTCCATCACCACCTGTGGTTTTGTTGTCAATATCAGAGTACCAATATGAACCACCCAAGGTCGTTTTTAGTGCAGGAACACTGGCAAAATCCAGATCTTGTGAGACACGGCCCACCCACATATTTTTTTCACTCAATGTAGATTGTGTGCTGTCACTGGTTTTGACAAAGTTTGCGGTATAGCGTGCTGAATCACGACTGGTACCAACATAGTTACCGCCATCCGTTGCAAAGTAAGCCAAGTCAACTTTGGTTTTGTCAATTTCATGGTGATAGTTCACACCTAGATCATGCGCATCTTCTAACCCCATGGTGTTGTTAATACCACCATACAAGGTACTTTCCCAAAAACGCCCTGGTCCAAACGGAATCGGTTGCACGCCCACAGTAATATTTTGCTGCGGATTAAAACGATAACCGACATAAGCATCGACCAGCGTTGAAAAATCACACAAAGTATCATACTGGTAGCAACGGTATTCAGCATGTCCAAAGACATTTTTAGCCTGATAATCCAGTTTCAACTGTGCTGCATCAAACTGAATTTTTTGATCACTGGCCGCTTCACCATAATTCTTGTCCTGATATTTGGCACGAACATAACCCGAAATGGTCAATGCGCCCCAGTCATCCTGAGCATCGCCAAAAGTGACGCCTGCAAAAGTCGGCAGCGCCATACTGCTCGTGAGCAAGCTCAGGCCAAAACGATAATATGCATTTTTCATGTTGCTTTCCCCCAATGTTCCCGATCAATTAAAGCTTTTAGACTGAGCCAGACGAACCTTTTGTGCTGACTTTGCTGGATTTAGTACGAAATACACCACGAATGTCACCAAGATACCGACAATCCATGAAATATCGACATCTGGAATCACATTCGCCCAAGGACCTGTAAAGAATGAATTGGTCAAAAATGGGACTTGAACTAAAATCCCGATGAAGTAGGTTCCTAATGCTTTACCATTGAACTTGCCATAGATACCGCCATCATGAGCAAAGATCGAATCAATGTCATAGGACTGTTTATTGATGAGATAAAAGTCCATGAGATTGATGACCGCCCAAGGCACCATAATGAACAGCAACGCGAAAATGAAATTCAGGAAGTAAGAGACGAAACCGCTCGATGCCCACAATGCAATGCCTGTTGCACAAACCAGCACCAAAATAGAAATCACCACACGGGTCATGGCACTTGGCATCCAGCGCCCTGCAAAAGTTTGAAATGCAGTAATAAAGGATAATGATGCACCATACAGATTTAGCGCGTTATGCCCAATGATGTTGCATAGAAATAGAATCATCAGCACTGAACCAAAACTACCTGTCACGCTTTTTACAGCAAGCATCGCATCATCGACCTGCATAATGCTGACTGCAAGCATACCAAAACAGAATGCGAAAACTGTCCCAAGTGCTGCACCCAAATAGGTGGTTAAAAATGGTTTGAAAATCCCGATTTCTTTCGGTAAATAACGCGAATAGTCTGAAGTATACGGCGAGAAACTGATTTGCCAGATGGCACAGACACAGAACATTGCAAACCAGCCTTTTAGGTTAAATGAACCACGTGCCAACAATTCAGCGTTGATATGTGGAATCATCAACCCAAAGCCAAGCATGAGTGCCCCACCCATAATCCACGTACCGATTTTGTTGAACTTGTGAATGAAGTGATAACCCACAATCCCAATTAAAGTCGCAGTGACTGCGCCAATCATAGTCGCTGTCGGAACAGGAATACTCGGCACAACTGTATGCAGGGTTTTCCCTGACAAAATGATGTTTGAAACGAAGAAACCTAGATAAATCAGCGTGGTAAAAATAACCACCAGCAATGCACCATAACGTCCAAACTGGGCACGGCTTTGAATCATTTGAGGAATACCCACCTGTGGACCTTGTGCAGAGGTTAAGGCAAGCACCGAAGCACCAAAAAAATGTCCGAGAACAATCGCGGTGAACGCACCAAGGATATTTAAATGGAAGGTTTGCACAGCCATCGCACCTGTAATGACAGCTAATGGTGCAATATTGGTACAGAACCATAGGGTGAACAGATCGCGAACTTTACCGTTTCGCTGTGACGCATCGACGTAGTCAATGCTATTGCTTTCTATGGCAAAAGATTTAGTTGGTGTTGCATTTTGACTCATATCCATGATCTCTCTTCAAGATAATTGACCGACTTGACACATCCTTGCATTCATGCAGGGAATTTTTTATTCCCAAAGATTAAGCAATTTTTAGACCAATTATTAATCAAAAATAAAAATTACTTGAGTGTCGAGCAGAGACAATTTCATTCCTTTTCTGGGTCGAAAATGTATGGATTTCAGTCGATGAGGATTTATTATTATTTTGTTTTTAAAAGCAAAATAATTTTAAGCCATCTTTCTTTGATTAAGATAGCGAAAAGAAAATCCTTTTTCTTTACTGACATCCATGCTGTTTAAATTACTTGAATTTTCAAATAATTTATTAGTTTAACTAAACATTGCTAACGCATCACAAATGGGTCAGCAATTGGCTCATCTGACGTTCTGAGCCAAACGGTTTTGGTGGTGGTGTAGTCATAGACCGCACTTAAACCACCTTCACGCCCATGCCCTGACAAGCCGTATCCACCAAATGGAGCAAGTGGGGAGACTGCCCGATAGGTGTTGAGCCAGACAATGCCTGAACGAATCGCTTTGGTCATACGATGTGCGCGGGTCAGGTTGGTGGTAAACACCCCTGCCGCCAAACCATAAGGGGTGCTGTTGGCTTTTTGAATGGCTTCTTGCTCCGAGCTAAAGCTATCCACCGACAGGACTGGACCAAATAGCTCCGTGGTCAAACTTGCAGCATCGGCAACATAACTACAATCCAGAATCGTTGGTGGATAGTAATAACCTGCGCCCTCACAAACCTGACCACCTGTCACCAATGTTGCGCCTTGTGCAACTGACTGATCGACCACTTGCTGGATTTTGTCACGTTGCTTGAGTGTGCAAAGTGGTCCATATTCAGTCTGCATCTCATTTGGCAAACCGATCTTGATGCTTTGCACCCGTGTTGCGAGACGTTGGACAAACTCATCTTTAATGCTGGCATCAATCAACAAACGTGAACCCGCGACACAACTTTGCCCTGTGGCAGCAAAAATTGCTGCGACCTGTGCATTGACCGCACTGTCCAAATCCGCATCGGCAAAGACAATAAACGGTGATTTCCCACCCAGTTCCAAAGACACTTTGGCAAGGTTGTGTGCTGTATTACTGACAATATGCTTGGCTGTTTCTGGGCCACCTGTAAATGCCACATGCGCAACCAGTGGATGCCCACTGAGGACAGCACCACACTCTGCACCGAAACCTGTAATGACATTGACCACACCTTGCGGGAACCCTGCCTGATCAATCAGTTTGGCAAATTCAAGTAACGGTGCAGGTGCTTCTTCCGAAGCTTTCAAAACTACGGTACAGCCTGCGGCAAGTGCAGGCCCAAGTTTGACTGCGGACAAAAACAGTTGGCTGTTCCACGGTACAATCGCCGCAATCACACCCACAGGTTCACGAATCAACCATGTTTGCATGTCAGGCTTGTCGACTGGAATATAACTACCTTCAAGCTTATCCGCCAAACCTGCATAATAACGATAGTATTCAGCGACATAAGCGATCTGACTGGAGGTTTCACGGATAATTTTTCCAGTATCGGTGGTTTCCAGCTCTGCCAGTTTCGGAGCCACTTGCTCCAGTAAATCTGCCAGCTTATACAGTAACTTGCCACGCTGCGAAGCAGTTAGCCCTGCCCAGCGGGTATCACTAAAGGCACGATGTGCGGCTTCGACTGCCCGATTGACCTGTTCACGGCGTGCTTCAGGCATTTTTGCCCAAGCTTGTCCTGTTGCAGGGTTGATACTGTCAAATTCAGCAGCACCATCCTCAAATTGACCATCAATATACAGCTGAAATTTTTGCATTACGAACATCCATTTGTGCTTCTTCAAACGCTGGCATCACTTCCTTGATCATGCGTTCAAGCGAAGCTTTCTTACGTTCAAAACTCATGCCTGTATCAATCCAGAAGGAATATTCGTCATAACCCATGGCTTCATAGGCTTTCAGACGTTCAATGACTTCATCTGCCTGCCCAATCACATTGTTCTGGCGCATGGCTTCTGGGGTATAAAATGGATGTGCTGCAATTTCTTCAGCACTGAGTGGTGCAATCAAACCTTGCTGAATTTCACGTTCATTTTTGAACCATGCGCCAAAGTAATTGTAGAAGGTATTGACTTCATCAGCTGCCAATTCAGCATCGGCTTCACTGTCTGCCACATAGGTATGGCGCAGTAACATGATTTGTGGACGGCGTGTTTGTGGGTACTTTTGGCATGCAGCTTTAAAGTGCCCCATCAGTTTTTCCACTTCTTCATCACCAAAATGCAGAGGAGTCACTTGCACATTACAGCCATTTTGTACCGCAAATTCATGACTGTTTGGATCACGTGCTGCCACCCAAATTGGCGGATGTGGCTGTTGTAAGGGTTGCGGTGCAGAGGTCGTTTTCGGGAACTGCCAAAACTCACCATTATGTTCGTAATCGCCTTTCCACAATGCTTTCACTGCTGGAATCATTTCACGTAAACGCTGTCCTGCACTCCATGCATCCATACCTGGCACCATACGTTCATATTCAAATGAATACGCACCACGAGCAATCCCGATATCCAGACGACCATTGGTCATAATATCGGTCATGGCTGCTTCACCTGCCAGTTTGATTGGATGCCAGAACGGCGCAACCACTGTACCTGTACCTAAACGTACATGTTTGGTTTTATTGGCCAAGTCCACCAAGTTTAAAAATGGATTCGGTGCGATGGTAAAATTCATGGCATGGTGTTCACCCGTCCAGATCGCCGACATTCCACCACGATCGGCAATCTGACACAGTTCAACCATTTCTTCGTAAAGTTGTTTTTGTGTCTGCTGGTCGGACACTCGTTCCATATGAATAAATAATGAAAACCGCATGACTTAAACTCCATCTTTCTGCATTTGTCGAACTGTTCCTGTGCATTCGTTGCCGTAATACACCCCATATGACCCCAATTGGTTTTCTTTACGGTAGCGCTCAAGCATGCTTTTTAAAGCAGGATTGGCAAACTGCAATTGGTCGATGTCCTGTAATGCAACAAAAGTGCCTTGCAGTGCCTCGCTACTTGGCGCATTGCACAAGAACGAAATATATTGATGTTGATTCACCACATCTTCATACACCGAGTAGATAAAGTTTGCCGATGCTTCTGGCTGGTACTGGGCAAAGACCTGTACCAATGCTTTATCTGCTCCTTCTTTCCCCACCACTACGGTTGGAATCGTCCATGTTTTTTCTGCTGTTTGTGTCAGCAAAATTTTATTGTCGTGCGCAATCAAGGCACTAATCAAAACTGAAGGCCCTGAAATCACTTCGGTTGGCAATTTAGCAGGGGTAAAATATGCACCGCGGTAATAACCTAATCCTGCATAACCTGTAGAACCGAAATCTTCGATTTTGCCAATAAGAATGGCATGATCGCCTGCATCCACCACCTGATGTACCGTACAGTCAAACCATGCACTGACTTCATCTAAAATCGGTGACTGGTTAGCACTCATCCGCCAAACAATGCTGGCAAAACGGTCTTGAGATGGACGAGCAAAGGTATTGGATACATCTTTTTGCGACTCCGCCAAAATATTGACTGCAAAATGCTGAGTTTCAGCAAAGGCTGCATAGTTACTTGAAGTTTTCGCGATACTCACCAGCAGCAATGCTGGATCTAAAGAGACCGATGAAAAGGAATTTGCAGTAAAGCCGAGTGGTGATCCATCTTCCGTGCTGGTCGTCACAATGGTTACGCCCGTCATGAACGAACCAAAGGTATCTCTTAATTCCCTGATTTTTGTATTTCCCATTTCACTCATGTCTATTCTCCTTTTTCATCAGTTCAGGCTAGGCTGGCGTATGTAACCAGTTCTGCATGGCCTGATTGACTAAATTCGGTGCGGTCAAATTGACCATGTGTCGTTCATCTGGAATCACCACGGCTTGACCTTTTTCGGCTTGTTCTGCCATGCGGTAGGTCATTTCAGCCGTAGAATTTAAATCTTGTTCACCTGTCAGTACCAATGCTGGACAATGAATCGATGACCAACGATCGGCATAAATATCATCACCATGTGCAAATGCGGTATACGCTGTGGCATAACCTTGCAGGTTCACCTCGGAGAGCCAAGTTTTAACTTTCGCACAAGCAAACTGATCTGTTTCAGTATTGCTAAACCAGCGCTGCAATGGGGTTTGAATATCAATCACGCCTTGACGCAATTCAGCAGCCCGTGCTTGTACCGCTTGCTTGGCTTCAGGCGTCCGTTTATACACTCCATTTAAAACTGCAATCCGTTTCACAAGCTGCGGTGCGCTTGCAGCAACCCCTGCGGTAATCAGCGACCCCATAGAGTGCCCTGCCAAATTCACCGCACCAAGCCCTAAAGCCTGAATCACATCAATTGTCCAATCCACAAAATCCTGTAGGCTCGCCTGCTCAGGCAAACATGAACTTTGCCCATGCCCTGGCATATCTAAAGCAATTACATGATAATGCTTGGAAAAATATTCAATTTGTGGATACCAAGCACTGGCTTGCATACCCACACCATGAATCAGAATCAGGGGCTCGCCCTGACCTGCTTCTAAATAATGCACGCGTTGATTAGACAGCTGCAGGGTTTTTGAGATCATGTCCTAACTCTTCTAAATCTTTATAACGATCGCCAATACGGTGATGCGGGCGTCCTGCGGTTGCAGCACCAATCACAATCACCAGCTCATCTGCGGCAGGTGCATCGGGAATGGCAAACTGTAAGGTCAAATAATGTGAACGACGTCCTTCGTCATTTTTATCCATCATTGGAACTAAAATTGGTGCATTGGCTGGCCCACGAGTGTTGTTAAACGCCAAATATGATTTTGCGCCGACTGCACCACGGTAATGGTTGCCAAAATGTAAGGTGTGAATTAAAGCTGACGCGTGTTCAAGCTCACCATCTAAACCAACGACTGCACCTTTACCAAAGGCCTCAACCGCTTCACCTGAACCGACATAGTCAATAATCATTTGGGTGAGATGCTTACCCAACTCAGGCGCAATACGGCGAATTTCAGGGGTTAAATTTTCCACATAGCCTTGCCCTGCCCACGGGTTTTTAATCACGGCTGCGGCAGCAACCATGGTGAGTGGTTTTGCAGCTTCCTTGGCACCATCGACATAAATGGTTTCCACATGTAATACGGTTTTTCGAATCAGACTCACGGCATTTACTCCTGTTGTTTCACTCGAATATAAAACACAATATTATGGTATACAATAGTACAGACTACTCATGTGCCAATTTTTTTGCTAAAATGGTCTACCATAAATGTAACTAAAAATTACTCCATCAATGGATGAAGAGGGTCTTTACCTTGAACTTAAAAATTGAACAACCCCCGATTACCTTGCGAGAAATGGCATTGGCAAATTTGCGTAATGCCATCATTACAGGGTATTTTCCTGCGGGAAAACGCTTGGTTGAGCGTGTGCTGTGTGAAGAATTAGGTGTCAGTCGTACGGTCGTCCGTGAAGCGATTCGCTACCTAGAAGCTGAAGGTTTGGTGGAAATCATTCCAAATAAAGGGCCGATTGTTTCGAGCCTTGACTGGGAGGTGGCCAAACAGATTTATGAAATCCGTTTATTGCTTGAACAAAGCGCTGTTGCTGACTGCACAGAAAAACTCACCCCTGAAAGTAGTGCAGTTTTACAAAAGCTGTTGCAACAACTCCAGAGTGCTTCTGAAGAAAATAAAATTCAGGAGGTTTTGTCGATTTCAAGCCAGTTATATCAGCAAATCTTTTTTATTGCTGAACACTATATTGCTTGGGAAGTGGTCGAGCGCTTGAATGGACGGATTAGCCGCTTACGCGCCATGACCATTAAATCTCCACATCGCGAAGTATCGGGCTATGAACGTATCCGCCGAATTTGTGATGCGATTTTGGTTGACCACAATCCGAATAAAGCTAAACAAGCCGTAGCAGAACACATTGCCGATGCGGCTGCAATTGCACAAGAAATTTTGAGTGCTACCGAATCCAACTAGGAGAAGATCATGGCTGCTTACTGGATTGCACATGTCACGATTCATGATTTAGAACAATATCAGCAGTATATGCAACTTGCCCCTGCTGCATTTCAAAAGTATGGCGCAAAATTTCTGGCACGTGGCGGCGAAGCTGTTTGCCCCGAAGGTCAAGCCTATGAGCGCCATGTGGTGATTGAATTTACAGATTTAGCGACCGCTCAAGCCTGTTATGATTCGGAAGAATATCGAAAAGCCCGTGCAGCACGCGCAGGTTGTGCCGATGTTATGATTAGTATTGTCGCGGGATAAGTTTAAAGCACGATCAGATCATCTTGAGATCAAAGATAGTATTCTTCAAAGAAACAAAAACGACAGCAAAGACCAGTTCTTGCTGTCGTTTTTTATATCAGGCATTAACACAGTACTTCGACTTTATGGAACTGCTTTAACTGAAGTAAAGCAATAAATGGATTTTCAGATTGGCACAACTGATTCAAATGCTCGTGAAACTGGTTAGATAATGCAGCATTACACTGAATCACCCAGCCTTTTACCGAAGCCGTATCATTATTTTGCATATACAGCTCACAGGTACGCGGATCGGTCAGGCGAATATTTGTTATTTTAAACATGCTCTGTTCAGTCATAGCGTGTACTCCTTTGCGGGTTGTATGATTTAAAATGCAAGGGATATGCCAAAACTCTAAGCCATTATTTTATCTCACTTTATATTGAATAAATTCAAAATATTCCTTATGAGAATATTTTTTGCATTATTATTGCGCATTTTATGCACAATATAGACCCAATCGGCTTCCTCAGATGAGCATCCTTGCTATATGAATAGAGTCCTTTATTTTTGAGTTAACTTATAAGCAAACATACCGAGCAACATCGGAACAATAAAATACAATGCTTCCCAATGTCCAACACCCAGTAAGGTTAAGCCTGGCGCAGGACAAATACCTGACAAGCCCCAACCGATACCAAACAAAATTGAGCCCATAATTAAACGTGAGTCAATCAGTTTACTTTTTGGCAAATCAATCGGTTCATGAAAAAAGGTTTGTGGATGCTCTTGCTTCATGGCACGTTGAAACGGATAGAACGACACCAAAACCGCGCCCCCCATCACAAACATCAGACGCGGACTCCAGTCGCCAAACACATCAAAAAATGACTGAACCACTGCAGGGTTTGACATACCCGACAACATAAGACCCAGTGCAAATACGCCACCACAAATAAATGCAATTAGATTTTTCATGTTAGCCACCCAAAATATAACGTGTCACTAAGACCGTTAAAAATGCACACGCCATAAAACAACCGACAGCAACAAATGAACGAGGAGATAATCGGCTTAATCCACAGATCCCATGCCCACTGGTACAACCCGAACCCAAACGTGTTCCCACACCGACCAATAAACCACTCACGATGAGTACCCAAGGTGATGCTTTAATCTGCACAGGCAAGTCCATAAACTGATGGTAGACAAATGGCATCCCCACCAAGCCCAATAAAAACCAAAATGCAGGTGTACTGAACCAGTTTTTAGGGGTAAGCATCTGTGCAATCAGTCCACTGACACCTGCAATACGTCCAGTACTATACAAATAGGTAATCGTTGCGATGCCGAGTAATATTCCACCCACAAAAGCCAAAGCATATTCATGCATGATGTGAGACTCCTCTTATAAGGCAAAAATAGCTTTCAGTGATTTAATGAACATCAATACTGCAACCAGTATGACGGTCATTGCAAAAATGCGCTGTACATAATGCGTTGAAATCCGAGTGACTACGAGTCGCCCTATCAACAAACCCAATATGCAGGCTCCTGCAAATTCTATAGTGACCGCAGTCGGGTAAACAAAACCCTCCATCATATGCAAACCAATGCTCAAGCCACCCACCAAGAAAATAATCATCAGAGAGGTAGCCACAATGCTATGCAAATCGAGGTTTGTGGTTTTTTTCAGTGCAGGAACAATCACAAAACCACCACCAACGCCAAGTAATCCTGTCAAAAAACCTGCCAGAATCCCGATACCCCCTAAAATTAGAGCAGTGGGAATATCCCACTGAAGTTTCCCTGTGTATGGATTAATTCGACAAGGTGGATTATGAAAATCTTCATGTGGATGACTAAATAACCGATATGCAACCACAAACATCACTAAGGCAAATAACAGCGTGAGCCACATCGGTGAAGTGTGCACACTAGCCCAAATCCCCAAGTGTGAAGCAGGAACCCCGATCAAGGCAATCCAAAGCGCCGCACGGTAACGCACAATCTTTTTAAATAAACCTTGCAAGGTGCCAATAAATGCTGAGAAAGTCACAGCCAAGAGTCCAACGGGTGCAGCTTGTGCCACTGTCCATCCCTGAGATGCCATCAGTGCAGGTACAGCCAAAATGCCACCACCTGCCCCAGTCAGCCCCAATAGACCACCAATGGCAAGGCCTTCAACAACCAGTATCCACATGACGATTTTCTCTGATGATGCCTTGAGTTAGGCTGCATGACGTTTTGGCTTCACCAACCATTCACGTCCTTTGAGCATTCCTTTCCAGTAAATTTCTGGCAGCATACGTGCTTTTAAGAACCACGCCAGCTTGGTTGGTTTTTCGCCATCACACAGCCAACGCGGGAATGAAGGTAGTAATTTCCCGCCATAACCAAACTCGGCAAGCACAATTTTTCCACGTTCAACCGTTAGTGGGCATGAACCATAGCCATCGTAGTGACAAAAATCATTGCGACCTTTGAGATGCGTTAAAACATTGACAGCAACAATTGGTGCCTGTTTACGTGCCGCAGCAGCCGTTTTGGCATTACTGGCATTAATCACATCCCCCAAAGCAAAGACATTGGCATAATGTGGATGTTGTAAGGTTTCAGGATTTACCTCAAACGATCCTGCTGCATCAGCAAACGCACTTTGGCGAATGAAATCAGGTGCATGCTGTGGTGGAACCACGTGCAACATATCGAACTGGGTTGAAACCTGTTTGGTTTCCCCATCTTTCTTGACTTCAAACCATGCCGTTTTGCTTGCACCATCCACTTTAACCAGTTTGTGCTCAAAGTTAAGATGCGCTTTATAACGTTGCATATACTCCATCAATGCTGGCACATACTCTTTCACACCAAACAACACTGCACCTGCATTGTAAAAACTGACCTCAATGTTATTTAGTACATTGTTTTTCAACCAGTAATCTGATGACAAGTACAAGGCTTTTTGCGGTGCTCCTGCGCACTTAATCGGCATTGGTGGCTGAGTAAATACAGCTTTACCTTGCTTCAACTGTTGTACCAGTTGCCATGTATACGGAGCCAAATCCAGACGGTAATTGGAGGTTACGCCATTTTTCCCAAGGGTTTCACTTAGCCCCTCAATGGCATCCCAATTCAATACCAATCCTGGACAAACAATCAGTGATTTATATTCAACCTGCTGACCATTTTTTAGCGTTAACTGATTATGGTCGGGGTCAAAACTACTCACAGCTTGCTGAATCCAGTTCGCACCAACAGGAATCACATCTGCCATAGAGCGACCTGTTGATTCGACCTTAAAAATGCCACCACCGACCATTGTCCAGCCGGGTTGGTAATAATGCATATCCGCAGGGTCAATAATTGCCAAATCCAGATAAGGTGAACGTGCCAGTAAACTTGATGCTGCGGCAATCCCTGCCGATCCCCCACCAACGATCACAACATCATGTTTAAAAATATGGGCAGTATTTAACTCAAAGCTATTCATCTTAATTTCCTGAGTTTTGGCAATCACTAGATACTGTTCCACAGGCTTTATTGGCAGGAAGTGCAATATCAATTTTTGCTGGATACGGCAAATCCAAATTTTTCATCAGTTCAATAAAATTTTCACGGGTTTGATTGTTGCCTAAACGTGCATTCGATTCACGTTCGTGTCCAATCGTTGATTGGGTACGCCCTTTATAGTCATGCCCAGGGTAAACAATGGTTTCATCAGGCAAAGTAAATAATTGATGATGAATGCTGTCATATAAAGTCCCCGCATTCCCCTCTTGGAAGTCTGTACGTCCACAGCCATCAATCAAAAGTGCATCCCCCGTAAATACCATGTTATCAATCACATAACTGGTACATGCATTGGTATGTCCAGGTGTATAACGGGCTTCAACTTCAATTTCTCCGATACGTAATAGACAACCATCGGTCACTAAAATATCACCACATGGCACACCTGAATTACGATGCAAGACTGCTTTAGAACCTGCACGTTCTTTTAAAAGTTTTGCACCTGTGACATGGTCTGCATGAACGTGAGTATCCAAGCTGTACACAAGGCTCAAATCATGCTGTTCAAGCAAATCCATGTAGACATCAATTTCTGATGCAACAGGGTCAATTAAAATGGCTTGTTTGGTGTGTTCACATGCCAATAAATAGGTATAAGTCGAACTTTCAGATTCAAAGAGTTGCTTAAAAAACATGATGTTATTCCCATTAATTGTGCTGAGTTAGATGACGCAAATTTAATGCCAACTTTGCAATAAAAATAATATTATTAAATTTCAATATATTAAGTGAAATTAAACTTTGGTTTAAAGTATTTGGTGTTTCATTTGAATTTTATTAAAATAAATTGAAACAGTATTTGAAACATTCAAACTTATGAATCGTCTAGTTTTTGACTCTCTTCCAGCTGCACATCTCTTCCTACAACAGCTCCAAAAATTATTCCATCATGCTCGTCTTTTTGTACTCGACTCACAACAGCAAATTTTTTGGCAAAGCCCAGATCAACAGGATTTACATCAACAAGCCTTATTTAACTATTTACAGCAATCGCCTTGTGAAGATCAAAACCAAGAAAGTTATCTTGATCAGTTAAATAGTTTTTATCTAAAGCATCCCATTGAAATTTCAGGGCAAGTTTTCAGTTTAAATCTATTTCAGCCATGTCCAAGTATTCGTAGTCCAGACACATCCACACCACGACAGCCATCACAGGCTGAACTGGCGCTTGCCGAGCGATTTAACAGCCAAAATCCACAAATGTTTGCCATGTTCTCGATTATTCATCGCGTAGCATCTACTCAGTTTCCTGTTTTGGTTCGTGGTGAATCTGGGAGTGGAAAAGAGTTAGTTGCACAAGCGATTCATGACTATAGCGAACGCCGAAACCGCCCATTTATTGCGGTGAACTGTGCCAGCTTAAATGCCAATATTTTGGAAAGTGAACTTTTTGGGCATGTCAAAGGGGCATTTACTGGGGCAATCCGCGACCATAAAGGGGTTTTTGAACGTGCCGCAGGTGGCACACTGTTTCTCGATGAAGTCGCAGAAATTCCACTGGAGCTACAAGCCAAGTTACTGCGTGTACTGGAAACAGGTGAATATACGCAGTTGGGTGGTGAAAAAACCTTAAAAAGTGATGTCCGAATTATTGCAGCAACGCATCGTGCCTTACGTGAAGAAGCACGTTTGGGGCGTTTCCGTCAAGATTTGCTGTATCGCTTACGTGTGATTCCAATTTTTGTACCACCACTTCGCGAACGTAAAACCGATATTCCTCTGATTATTAAAAAAATCTTGCAAGATAACAGTCTACTTCAAGGACAATCTGCTCCTGTGCTGACACATCGAGCCATGCAAGTGATGCTGCAATACGACTGGCCAGGCAATATTCGTGAACTGAAAAACACCTTGCTCTATGCCCTGACCATGTCTCAAGGTCGAAATTATATTGATGTTCATGATTTGCCCTATGAAATCTCGAATATTGAACATGGGGATGCACTAATCACAGAGTCACTTTCAAGTAAAAATATCACCAAAGAATTATTGGCACATTTGCTTGAGCAATATAGCAAGGACTTACAAAAGGTTGCCGATGAATTAAATATCAGCCGTACAACGTTGTGGCGTTATCGGAAGAAATGGGATATTTAAGTATGAATACTGCATGATTTATGCTTTAATACGCGCAGTATGAGATGAGCCTTATATGAGTATAGAAATATCTATACGACTAGCCCTGCGAAAGCAGGGCTTTTTATTATTCATATTTTATTTTCTTGAGGATTTTTGAGACAAGTAATTAGTTTCATAATTATCTAATAATTTCGAAAAAGACCTATCAATTACATCATATTTTTCTGGATTTCTTAATTTTCCCAACATATTTGCAAGATATTTAGCATTCAATTTTATAATTAGTTTCTTATGATTAGTGAATATTTCTTTACACCAATCTAACTCAGCCCCCTTCCTTGGCTCATATGAGTCACTCTTAGTAATTATAAAACCTAAATTACCATAAGAATTGCATAAATATGATGCCATTTGTCTATATTCATCTGCTCCGATTTCTTTATAATTTTTAACTTCGAATAAAACATGCCGAACATTATAATCAGACCTTATTCTTTTCCATACGGTAGTGGCTTCAATATTAGTAGCAACTATATCTCTCCTTTGAGTAGCAAAACCATTTGGATGTAATGAAAAATTATCTAAATGAGAGCTAAAAATTAATTTAAGTACACTTAAACACCATTGCTCAAACTCAGATGAATTTTCCGACCCATCTTGAATATTACCCAAAGCTGAAGACAACTCACCAATTTTTTGAGCACGTAATTCAGGAGCTAAAGAAGTTACTTGTATTTCATACTCATCATTGATTTGCTCGGCATCGTCTGGTGATAACGCATTTTTTGATAAATTTAGAGCAATCCAGTAACAAGGATGAATAAGAATATTATCATTATCTCTGAATTCTCTATCTGGATTTCGCCCATCATGGCAAAAGGTAAAAATATTGCTCTTACTATCAAAAATGCCAATAAAACCTATACTATATAATGCTCTAAGCAATCCATCTGCTTTTAAGACACTAAAGTCTAATTTTTCTTTTTCATTCCAGCTAGAACTTTCAATAAGATAATTGCTCATTAAGTTTAAAACTTGGTTTACAGACATTTTTGATGTTGTACCCATGAATGCACTGACAGCAGGTTTAATTGCTGGAAAAATTGTGTAGTATTCTTTTTGTAAATCATCTAATCGAGCTTTTGAAATAGTTTTTGCCGCAGCTTCAATATCACTCATTACTAGTACATTTCTTTCTTCTGATAAAGCTTCATAGAAAGCTTTATTTAATAATGAAATAATATCCCTAGGGCGATAAAGCGTAAACTGTAAACACTTTCTAAAACCATCTTCTCCTTTTAGTTCTTTACCTATCCCTTGATCAGCAGTGACTTTTTCCCATATCTTTCTAGAATTCTCAACCCTAAGATCTAAACTCGTATTTATTCTTTTAGTAATTAAATTAAATAATTGACGAACATCCCAATGTATTCGAATTAATTCACCTTCAATATTTCTTGTATAATCATCATCATATCTTGCTACTGAACGAATAATATTATCTCTTTGAAAAATAATAACTCTTATTTTTTCGAATTTCTTATTAAGCTCAACTCCTGCCAAAATCGTTCCCGAAACTATAGCTGCACCAATTTCATCATTTTCATATCCTTCATCTAACTTATCTATTAGAATGCTAATATTATTGCGCCTATGCTTCAAATTATTATCAATAAACTCTTCTAGTTTTTGTATTTTTAATGAAGTACTTAAAAAACCTAAAGCAAAATCTGGGTCATCATATTCTTTAGCTACTTGATGAACCTTCATTGCAAGGCGCATAAAAAAACTTTGATTTAACTTCTTCCAATTATTTAATTCAATTAATATCTCTGTTTCATTCTCCACTATTCCTTTTAACTTATAATCTCTATAAAAACAATCCATTATTTCTAAATAAAAGCCATATTTAAGAAATAACTTAGCTGCTGCTCTTGAGGTGGAATAAGAATTACTAAAAAAAGAAAATACCTTTCTAAAGAAAATAGTTTCTTGATCTTCTGGAGAAATCGCTATCGTATATGTTTTTTGTTGTTTCCAAAATTCTTGTAATTTATAAAAAATTGCGCTTTTCCCCGTTCCTCTTCTTCCTATTACAACCGTTGCATCTTTAGACTCAATTACTGTTCTATAAGCTGGCGTTTCAATAAAATTTAACCCCAAGTTAATAGTATCATTTTCAGCAATTTGATCACCTAATAGACTTGCTCTTATTTTCTTATTATCCATAAAAAAGACCTCATATATATGAGGTCTTTTTTAGCTTAATTTAATTAATCTTTCAATAGATTAAGTTAACTGAGCAGCAGCAATTTTCTTAGTATCTACAGAACCCGCAGCATTTGTATAGTCTTCGATTTTGTCGAAGCTTAAATACTTGTAGATGTCAGCAGACATGCTGTCGATTTGATCAGCATATTCTTGGTATTCAGCAGGCGTTGGTAATTTACCAAGTACCGCAGCAACAGAAGCAAGCTCAGCAGAAGCAAGGTAAACGTTCGCACCTTGACCCAAACGGTTCGGGAAGTTACGAGTAGATGTAGACACAACAGTTGTGTTTGGCGCTACACGTGCTTGGTTACCCATACAAAGTGAACAACCTGGCATTTCTGTACGCGCACCAGCTTTACCATAAGTATTATAGAAGCCTTCTTCCATCAATTGATGCTCGTCCATACGCGTTGGTGGAGCCAACCATAAACGAGTAGACAATGAACCGCTTGGTACTTTATCAAGTAATTTACCAGCTGCACGGAAGTGACCAATATTCGTCATACAAGAACCGATGAATACTTCATCAATTTTTGCACCTTGAACGTCAGAAAGAAGTTTTGCATCATCTGGATCGTTCGGGCAGCAAAGTACTGGTTCAGTAATTGTAGCAAGGTCGATTTCGTACACTTTCGTGTATTCAGCATCAGCATCAGCTTTAAGAAGTGATGGATTAGCCAACCATTTTTCCATGTTCTCAACACGGCGTGCCATAGTACGAGCATCGCCATAGCCTTGTGAAATCATCCACTTAAGCATTGTGATGTTAGAACGTAGGTATTCAGCAACTTTCTCTTCAGAAAGCGTAATCGCACAACCCGCAGCAGAACGTTCAGCAGAAGCATCAGAAAGTTCGAATGCTTGCTCAACAGTCAAGTCAGTTTCCATTTCTGTTAAGTCGATTTCTAGGATACGACCAGAGAAGATGTTTTTCTTACCTTTCTTCTCTACAGTTAAGTCGCCTTCTTGGATCGCAACATAAGGAATTGCATGTACGAGGTCACGTAAAGTGATACCAGGTTGCATTTTACCTTTGAACTTCACAAGAACTGACTCAGGCATGTCAAGCGGCATAACGCCAGTTGCCGCAGCGAACGCTACAAGACCAGAACCCGCTGGGAATGAAATACCAATTGGGAAACGAGTATGTGAGTCACCACCAGTACCAACAGTATCTGGAAGAAGCATACGGTTTAACCAAGAGTGGATAATACCGTCACCTGGACGTAAAGAAACACCACCACGGTTCATGATGAAGTCAGGAAGCGTGTGTTGCATTTGTACGTCAACTGGTTTTGGATAAGCCGCAGTGTGACAGAAAGACTGCATGACTAAGTCAGCAGAGAAGCCCAAGCAAGCCAAGTCTTTTAATTCGTCACGCGTCATAGGACCAGTGGTATCTTGAGAACCTACAGTTGTCATTTTAGGTTCGCAGTAAGTACCTGGAATGACACCTTGACCTTCTGGAAGACCACAAGCACGACCAACCATTTTCTGAGCTAAAGTGAAGCCTTTGCCAGTTGCAGCAGGTTGTACTGGAGTACGGAACAATGTAGATGGAGCAAGACCTAAAGCTTCACGCGCTTTAGCAGTCAAACCACGACCAACGATCAAGTTAATACGACCGCCAGCACGTACTTCGTCTAGAAGAACTGGAGTTTTAAGTTCAGATTCAGCAATTTGTTCGCCGTTTTTGAACGCAGTGACTTTAGCCGCAGCATGGTCGATCTTAAGAACGATTTCGTCGCCCATGTTCATGTTCGCAACATCAATCTCTACAGGTAACGCACCAGCGTCTTCCATAGTGTTGAAGAAAATCGGAGCGATTTTAGAACCTAAGCAGTAACCACCGTCTTTTTTGTTCGGAATGTGCGCGATTTCGTCACCGAAGAACCAAAGCACAGAGTTAGTTGCAGATTTACGAGAAGAACCTGTACCAACAACGTCACCCACGTAAGCAACTTGGTTGCCTTTCGCGATCAATTCTTTGATTTGGCTTAATGGACCAACTTCACCTGGTTTTTCAGGGTTAATGCCATCACGTTCGTTTTTAAGCATTGCATTTGCGTGCAATGGAATGTCTGGACGGCTCCAAGCGTCTTGTGCAGGTGACAAGTCGTCTGTGTTAGTTTCGCCAGTAACTTTGAATACTGTAAGTTTGATTTCTTCAGGAACGTCTTTACGGCTAGTGAACCATTCAGCATCAGCCCAAGATTGAAGAACTGCTTGTGCATTTGCATTGCCTGCTTTCGCTTTGTCAGCAACGTCATGGAATGCATCAAATACAAGTAATGTTTTTTTCAATGCGTCAGCAGCTAAGCTTGCCAATTCAGCATCGTCTAAAAGTTCAACTAAAGGCGCAACGTTATAACCACCAAGCATAGTACCTAGTAAGTAAACCGCACGTTCTTTAGAAACAAGTGGAGAAGTCGCTTCGCCCTTTGCAAGAGCTGCCAAGAAAGCCGCTTTTACATAAGCTGCTTGGTCAACACCTGCTGGAACGCGATTTTCAAGCAAGTCAACTAGAAACGCTTCTTCACCTGCTGGCGGATTTTTTAATAATTCAACTAATGCAGCAGTTTGAGCGTCATCAAGTGGCTTCGGTGGGACTCCGAGTGCGGCACGTTCTTCAACGTGTTGGCGGTAAGCTTCTAGCACGGTGTTATTCCTCTTTTTTAAAAAATTACTTATGAATTCCAGCTTTTCCTAAAGCTTCATAAGTAATATGGACAGCAAAATTCTACTAAACTTCCTGTAAAAAGTTAATGCAGACAGCCTATTAGTTTTTAATGGTCATTATTTTCTGACGAAATAGTACAGTCAAAAAAACCTAAATGGCAAATTTCCTGCTTAACGCTTTATCTTTCGCATGACTTCTATGATTCAATCCTTGAGAAATCACGTAAAAACATCAGGATATTGGCAGATTCCCGATCTATCACCTATTCCACCTTAGTGGAAAAAAATGACAAATTTAAATCTTTTCACAGATGATTCACATTGGCTCATGATAATTTTTATCATTAACCAAGGCGTATTTGGTATTCAACAGAAAAATAATCCTCAATATCCACAGTTTTCTATGAATTTCTTGGATTATTTATTTTGGGCAGCTTGTTTCAAACACTCCTGATCACGTCCTTTACTAAAGTCATCGAGTGCTTTTTGTCGTTGATCACTATTTTCATAAATAGGCACTTTATAGGCTTCTTTGATCAAAGATTGCAAATAAACTTGGGCATGCTGATCAGGAATTTTTTTCGCATGCTCTAAAGCATCGGCTTCTTTCACACCTTGCTGACGGTCGGTCATGATATTGGCAGCAGCACTTGGAATAACTGAACAAAAATTGTGCCATGCTTCTTGAGGAGATAATTCTTTGGGTTTACTACAACCCGCCAAAGCCACTGCCGAGATCACCAATAGCAAAATCTTGTTCATTCAATACTCCAAAATAAAAAATTAAAAACGCCAATTATAGAAAAAGTCTATGGCTCGTTCTGTGGACTGACTCGCTTCTAAGTATAAACGTTTATTCATTTGATAACGCAATGTCAGTTTATTGACGTTACTGAAAACACCAACCCCATAACGCAAATACAAATCTGGGGTGAGATATCCTGTAACACTGAGTTGTGTATCATCACCAGTTCCTTCAGCATCTAATGCCAATCCGCTTAAACCAAAAGTACGACCAATCTGATTGGTAAAGGCACGTGTGCCACCTAACCCCAAACTAATTCCTGCAGCAGCTAGGGTATTGTTAACATCGGATTTGAAGCTTGCTGTTTGACTTAAACTGCTACTTCCTTCATTGATTCGCCCAGAAAGCAATGCATTCAGGGCTTCCTGTTCAGACAAACCGCCATCATTATACACTTGAATATTTGGAGAAGATGCTGTTCCTGTAATCCTGACACCAACGATCGTTCCTGAAATATTCTTGGTGGTATCTATATCCAAAGTTGGATTACCCACTGGTCCATTAAAACGTGCAATCGCACGATTTAAATCGAGTGTTTGCCCATAAGGTTCTATTTTCACTTTTTGACTGACACCAATCGCACCATTTGCACTCATCGCAGTTTCCAGTCCACGCTGCGTCAAAAATAAACGACCCACCAATGGAATACGACTATTGAAGCCTTGGAAAATAACTTTACTTCCTAAACTCAAATCAATATCTGCCTGAATATTCCACGGTTTAGACTGACGTAATACCTGTAAAGCATCCTGTCCTGCTTTAAGCACCCGAACGTCTGAGGATACATTGACCACATTGGCACTCGACTCAGGCATATTGATTAAAGCTCTTGGGATTTCAATTGAGCCTTTGACGCTGACATTTTTCTTTAGAGGTAAAATATCAAGCGCCATATTGGTATTCATGACAGCCGTCACTAATGGTGCTTGTCGGATCAGGAGGTTATCGCCCTTGAGATTGAGTTGGACACGAGGTTCACCTGCCCAGTCAATTTGACCATCAAGCTTGCCAATGCCTTTACCACTGTTAAAACCACCCTGAATCGTTGCATGATTCTCACGGATTGCTGAATACACTTGAATATTTTGAATATTCAGTGGAACAGAAACCAAACTCAGTGCGCCATCTTTTAAACGCAAATCACCCGTAATCAATGGCTTGCTCAACGTCCCATTAATTTTACCCGCAAAAGCCAATGTCCCTGCAATTGAGCGAATATCTTGTACAAACGGTTTAAGGAATTTGAGATCTACACGGTCAAATGCAACTTCTCCTTGCATCGGTAAAGCATCGTTATACGGATTGATAACCACATTGGCATAACCTGTCCCGATATTTTCAGTTTTGACATCTAAACGCAATAACAAGCCTTGTGACACACTTTTGGCAATCAAGCTCAGTTGTTGATAACTGGTGGTGGTATCAGGATCATCAGGATCGTCTGCTGTCACACCAATTTGACCATTTTGAGTGATCAATTTAGCATCAATATTTGGACGCTGACCTTGTGCCCAAGATGCTTTGGCATAACCATTGAGCTGACCTGTCATCGCAAAGCCATCTGGCATAAATGCAGTAAAATCACTTAAATCCAGATTACTTGCTATAAATGAAACATTACCAGCGTTTGGACTCACCTGAATCGGTTGATCAAAACATAATTGGCTTTGTTTACTACTCCAACAGTGCTGTCCAATATATAACTGTTGATTTGCACTACGATAAATTACATTGGCATTTTGTTGCTGAGTCAACACTGCGCGGACAGAGTCAAATACACCTTTTTGAATTTGCCCTGTCCAATCATTATTGGAATTGAATCCACCCGCAAGCTGTACATAAAATTTTGAGTAGTTGTTCCAACCTTGCAACTGCAAAATATGGGCTTTACGTGTACCTGCAACAGTGACCGCACCATATTGAATTTGTCGGTTGCCACGGCGTAAATTGGTCATTTCTGCCTTCAACATACTTGGTGTAGTCTCTGATGTCGGCAACTCACCACGTATGCGTAATTTCTGAATACTCAACAAATCTTTAAAGGCAAAATTGTCTACAGCAAGGTTTGCTGTTGCTTTAAGACGTGGTTGGGTTTGCATATCAAGATAACCATATGCTCGCCCTCGCAACCCTGAGTAAATAGCATACAACGCAGGTGCATTGATCTGAAGGCGTAAACTCTGTGCATTGCCTGTCGCTTGCACTTGATTCCCTGCATAAGCTAAAAACAGGTTATTGGCTTCAAACTGCTGTGGCACGAACCCTTTTTGATGACTATTAATCACCACAGCCAAGTTGCCTTTACCACGAATCACTTGACGGTTAATTACTCCAGCCAAGTTAAGCTGCTGAATACTAATTCGTTTTAGCGCATCCGACCATAAACCTTCAGTCTTGACAACCCCTGAAATTTCACCATTTGCACCACTCACAAAATACTGTGGTTTAAAGCGTACTAAGGCAGCATTTAGCTTCCATGCAATTCCATTTTTCAAGCTGACCAAACCATCTGCCAAGATTTTTCCTGCTGCACCATCATGGCTTAAACGGGCAATTTTAATAAAATCAGATGTTCCTGACAGATTGAGTTGCAGTGCTCCTGCGCTATTTGGCACACGGCTAGACTGTAAAGCACCGTTATAACGAACGGCATAGCCTTTTAAACCGCCCCCTGATTGATCATTATTTAAAATAACGGCGACTGTTGATGTTCCTGTCAAATGTACAGTGTCATTGCCCTGACCTGCCAAATGCCCTGTCAGGTCAATTCCCTTGAACTGCATAATATGCTGATTTTTATTGGCATAACCTGTTGCACTCAACTGACCATTCAGCAAGTCAACTGGCGCAGCATCGAGTACAGTTTGTGGATTGAAATGGTTGGCGGTGAGTGCTGCATTCCATTTTAACTGACGCTTTTCTGTTGGTAGTTGTAATACAGCATGTCCAGTCAAGCCACCCTCTGGGGTGATATATTTAAACTCAGAAATATTCAAATCCTGATTTTTTAAATTAATTTTTGCCAAATATTGTCCCGTTGGTAATAAACCTTTTGGATTTTTGGTCACTTGTGTTGAAACTTGAATATTTTCCTGAGCCTGTTGCAGATTTAAATTGACCTGACCCGATGCACTATCTAACCAACCAATATAGGGCAGTTCACGATGAATGTTTTGCCAAGCCAGATTCAAGAACATCGGTTGTACTTTTTTATTTTTCTCAGGCGCTTGGTCTAGCTTTAATTTCCATGTTTCATACTGATCAAAAGCGACAGATGCATTGACATGTAAACCTTTTTCCAAAGTTCCTGTTGATGCCAGTGTGCCATTTAAATTAGGGGGTAGAAAATCACGAATACTCGCAGGTACCAGCTTATCTTTAGGTTGCATCCCTTGCATATGTCCCTGAGCTTCCCAACGTACAGCATGCTGCCAATTCACCAAACCTGTTGCCTGCACCTGACCTTGCATGACTTGACCCGTAAATTTACTGATATTCAATTGATGAATATAGTCAGTAAACATCTCCGCTTGGTAATTACCTTCAGGAATATCTTTTCCTCGCAGATCGGTACTGACACGAATATTCATTCCCGATGAAGTACCATCGACTTTTGCAACACCTGATTTTGACCAAAGTTTCTGAGCGGTCATTAACGGCCAGTAATAGTGCTTAAAATTAGCCTGCCCACGCATAGGCACATGCGCACGCAAGGGTTGAATAATCATTCGCGCAGAAAGCAAGTCAGGAGTACGAGTGGCGGCACCTGCTGTAATCGTGTCAAGTGTTCCACCTGCTTTTACCGTAATATCACGGATATTTAGTGCATGTAATGCAGGAATATTGAGCGTTCCTGTCGCTTCTAAAGGGTATTTCTGTTCAAATTTCATCTGCCCTGAAGCATTTTTGACATTTAAATACCCCATATCAAAGCGTGAATTTTTAAATTTTAATTCAGTCCCTGACCATAATGCTTTTTGTAATGCTAAGTTATAAAAATCAACTTTTGTTGTTCGAACACGAATCTGTAAATGATCTAAGGTTGCCTGATCTAAACGTAAGGTAAAGGGCAATTTAATTTGATTAAATTTAAATGGTTCATTGCTTGGCGGCTTATTATCAATAATTTCCAAAGATTGCACATCGGCATGACTAAAATGTAGCTCTTTTTGTACAATCGCCCGCCAACCGATCACAACTTTAGCACGTTTGACTTTTACCTCAATACCGCTAACTCGAATATCGAGTTTACCTAAAGTTAATCCGCGTAAAAAATTACCACCCTCATATTCATAACTGATCATATTTTGGCTTTGCAACACACGATCAAGCAAAAAACGGCTTCCTCGATCTGTTGAAACCATCATCGCTAAAGCAACCACCAAGAGCAACAATATGCCTAAAAATGTCAGTGCAATCGTGCGTCCAATACGGCGTTTATTTACAATAAGTTCAGATTGTGGTTGCGGCTGTTGTTGATCAGTCATGGGTGTTGAGAAACCTTATTGTAATTGTGAGCCAATAAAGAAGTGTAATCGGATCGGATGATTTGGATCTGAAATTCCAGAAGCCACATCTAGACGAATCGGGCCAATCGGTGACTGCCAACGAATCCCCAAACCTACGCTATATGCAGTTGAGTTGGAAAAATTTTTATCGTAAGCATTACCCACATCGGAGAAAATTGCAGCACGCCACCCTTCTTTAAACTGATAGTTATATTCTAAAGAACCTACAGCCAAAGCCTGCCCACCAATTTTATAACCGTCCTCTGTAGGTGAAAGGCTCTTATAGTCAAAGCCTCGAATACTTTGATCCCCACCAGCAAAGAAGCGTAAGTTATATGGGACATTGGCAAAATCATCAGTAAAAATATAACCAAATTGCAAACTGGCAACGAATTGATGATCATAATTCTTACCTAACGAATACATCGCATTCCAGTCTGCATTGACAATTGCCATATTGGCATCAGACATAGCTGATTTTGAGCCTAACTGAATTTTATAACTCTGTTTAAGACCTTTGGTTGGGTTAACTGGATTATTACTATCTGTCCGTGCAATTTGATATCCGAATAACAACGCTTGCTGTTGAGGGTTTGAACCAGGTTTTAAGAAAGCATCTGGGACATCAGCACTATCAACCTCTCCAATTTGATGAATTTGGTCTAAACGATAGCGGAAACCATAAGTTTGCTGCCAATTCCCCAAAGGATTTTTGATTAAATGTTCTGCACCAACAACAGCCGATTCTGTCGTCAAACTCATGCCAGGGCCAACACCATCAAATTTCTCACGTTCATAACCACCAACCAAGCTGAAATAATCATTGAGCGGGTCTTTATTCGGAATACTATAACGAGCATCAACTGCTTGACGAATTTGAGAAACTTCCATGTTGGCATCAAAAGAATGCCCTGAGCTATTGACAATCGCACGGCGGTATTGCGCACGAATACGTGGGCCTGTATCAGTTCCCCAACCTAAACCAAGTTCAGCATTATTAAGCTTATCGGCATTTAAAGTCACAATGACAGGGACTTTTTTCTCTGCTCGCGCCTGCTCTTGTAACTGTTCCTTCTCCGTTTTTTTCTCTGCTTGTTGTGCCTTGGTTTCTAGACCTTCCACTTTGGTATTTTGATCAGCGCCCGCAAACTGGTTTTCATCCACAACACTTTGTGTGACTTCCCGATCCGAATAATTCGCTCGCTTGCTATTTGCATCCTGCGATTGTTGAACAGCGGTAGTTTCTTGCAGTTTTTGCTCATCCACCAATTTTTGAATATCAGGCGCAAGTTCTAATGACTTAATTATTGGGTCAGGCTTAATCGTATCAACCAAACTCCAGTTAAAATAACGAGAGTTCGTTAAATTGTTGGCTAAAGTATTAACACGCCAAAAGGTATAATCATCCCCATCTTTCCACGGCACCATACTTTGTAAAACTTTGAGTTTCAATGGAAGTGGTTTCGATGGATCACTCATTCGAAATTCGACATTGGCTAATTTATAACGCTCGCCCGTTTCATAACGTAAATTAATATCTGCTTTATTGTCAGGCAATTGCACTTTTACATCATGCAAGCGCCAATATGCATCAAAGAAACCATTTTCAGTAGCAGCTGTGGTAATCCGTGTTTTGGTCTGTTCATACAAACCATGATTTAAAATGCTCCCCACATCCAAATCAGGAATTAAACGAATAACTTGGAATTGCGGGCTTTTTGCGCCAGCACCTGAAAATTCAATATTTTGTGTTTCAACTTTCACAGGGTCATTTGGTGTGACCTGCACAGCAACCTGATCACTGCCTGTCTTACTAAATTTAAACTGTGCATTGTAATAACCCACAGCTTGAGCTGCTTGCGTTGTCATTGTACGAAGTTGTGGTAATGCTGGGTTATAGTCAGAAAATGATTCTGTGGTAAAACTAGAAAGTTTATTTTTAATATTCTCTTGTAATTCTTTTGGTGCACCTGTGACTGTCACCGATATTTTAGGAACACTGACCGCGTTGAGATCTTTTTTAGGCTTAATTTTAGCTACTGCTTTTTGCAAAAAACTTTTAGGTTTTTCTTGAGTCTTTGCTGTAGACAATTCAAACGTATTGTCATTGCTATCTGATCCTGAAGATGTTCCCGCGGTCACGGTTGTATTTTGGTCAGTTTGAATTTGGCTCATTAATTGATCCACATTCACAGGTGATTGCTGTAATCCAGCAACCTGCTGAGCGGTTTGGGTCGTCGTGCTCGTCACAGGAATTGCAGTGGTTGGGCGACTATTTTGTGCCTCTTGTTTGGCTTGCTCAGCTTCACGCTCAATCTCATTTGCCATGCTAGGATCAATACGACTTTCAGGCATTTGCTCAAGATCATCAAAACTAATCGGTTTAAAATCACTGATCTGTTGGTTTTGTTGCTGCTGTTGCAACATTTGCAGACTGTCATCTGTCCCTACAGCAGTAGATGACGGCGTAACTGACGAAGCTTGCCCTTTAGAACTATTTGATACAGCGCTTGTGTCAGATGCATTTTCTGTAGTTAAAGTGTCTTCAGCCCACAGTTGTTGCTGACAAACACCACACACTAAACTTACACATACCCATTTAGGAATCTGGTTTATTTTTAAAATCATCTGTAGATGTTTGACCAAAATGGTCTTTGGGAAATGTGCGTAAACATGCATAAAAACAACAACCATTGTTATTTTAAAGATGAATTTTGACTTAAACAATTTTAATGCCAAGCTTGTCAGTATCATACATGATTTTATTTATGAGATACTCTTCACTAACAATTCTTCATTAAATTAGAGTGCAGAACGCATGGAAAAACCACAAAACTTGCTGACTTCACGTCGTTTTCTCCCCATGTTTCTGACCCAGTTCTTTGGTGCACTCAATGATAATGTCTACAAACAGTCATTATTGCTGGTGATTACCTACGGGCTCATTCAGCATAATTCTGGCAATGTCAGTACACTCAATAACTTGGCTGCATTGTTATTTATTGCGCCTTATTTTGTATTTTCTGCAACAGCAGGACAAATTGCGGATAAGTTTGAGCGCTCCCAACTGGTTCGCGGCATTAAGATTTTAGAACTAATCATTATGTCGATTGGGAGTCTAGGTTTTATGCTTGGACAAATTTGGTTACTGCTTTTTGCTCTATTTTTAATGGGGGTTCATTCGACTTTTTTTGGCCCCATCAAATATGCCATCTTGCCAGAAATCTTAAAACCCAATGAACTGATGTCAGGCAATGCACTTTTCCAGACAGGAACATCATTAGCAATTTTATTTGGCATGATTTTAGGTGGCGCTGTGATTTCAATTTCACATAGCAGCCTGATTTGGGTCTGTGTCACCGTGTTAATTATTGCTGGCTTAGGCTATTTTTCCAGTCGTTTTATTCTCACCCAACGTATCAGTGCACCTGATTTAGAAATAGACTGGAATTTTTTTCGTACCAGTTGGCAAACCATCCAATACGCCAAAAACATCCCGATTATTTTTTTAATCTTGATGGGAAATTCTTGGTACTGGTTTTATGGTGCATCCTATCTGACACAAATTCCAGAACTTACTCATCAATATTTACATGCTTCTGAAAATGTCGTGAGCTTACTGTTGACTTTCTTTTCTGTGGGCATTGGTATTGGTTCTCTACTCTGCCGTAAAATTGGGGGAGCAGAAATTAATATTAAAATGGTTCCGATTGGCGCTGTCGGCTTAACAATCTTTGCCTTCTACTTAGCATGGGCAATGTATCAAGTACCAAGTCATGACAATTTATTGGGTCTAAAAGACATGTTTACTCAGGGTTTAGCTTACTATCATGTGATGCTGTCCATCATTATGCTCGGCATTAGTGGCGGATTTTACATCGTTCCGCTATATGCCATGATGCAAGCTTATTCGCCTGCTTCACATCGCGCACGAGTCGTTGCTGCAAATAATATCTTTAATGCAATTTTTATGGTGGCTTCCGCCATCTTCTCGATTTTAATTTTGAGTGTTTTCAAACTGGATATGCAAATTTTATTCTGCATGACCGCCATATTTAGTGCTATCTTCTGCATGGGTTTATTATTGAAATTAAAACCATTACTAGATCGCACACACAATGCTTTAGAGGATTAAGTTATGCGTCATTATTCAGGCATTGATCGTCTTATTCAGTCTTTTGACCAAGGTTTACGCAGTTTAGTGCCTGGGGCAACCTCAGCTCATCGAGAGAATCCAGCACAAACCACATCTGCCCCCTTGTCCGTCAGTGAAGCTCGCCATGTTGCAGGCTTAATGCGCGTCAATCACAGTGGCGAGGTTTGTGCTCAAGCGCTGTATCATGGACAAGCGTTAACCGCAAAACTTCCCAATGTCCGCCGTGAAATGGAACAGGCAGCCATTGAAGAACAAGACCACTTGGCTTGGTGTGAAGACCGTTTAAAAGAACTAGATAGTGTTCCAAGTATTTTAAACCCTGTTTGGTATGGACTTTCTTTTGCAATGGGTGCAGCCGCAGGCATTGCAGGAGATCAATACAGTCTTGGTTTTGTTGCAGAAACCGAACGTCAAGTCAGCTTGCATCTCAATGATCACTTAAGCCAACTGCCTCAGCAAGATGATCGTTCCCGTAAAATCTTAGAACAAATGAATGAAGATGAATTACATCATCGGGATACAGCATTGCATGCAGGCGGTGTTGATTTGCCATTTCCTGTGCGGATCACCATGACAGCGATTTCCAAGCTGATGACTAAGACCAGTTATTATATTTAATAAGTATCGAAGTGATCTGCTTTATGACAGATCACTTCGATAGATCAAATTCCAAAATCAGAAATCACATCACCCTGATAATTTTCTATAAATTGTTCAGGTTTATGAAGAGTAATATTTAGACCTGTCGTTTGAGGTCGTGTACTAAACCATAAGCATTCAACTTCAATTCGTGGTTTACCCTTATAAGTAGAATACGGATTATCAACATCAGCAAGCATAAAATAGCCACTTATATCTGCATTACGATATTCACCACTCTCAATATAAATAATCTTACGATTTGAAGGCGCTTTTAGATAAGCTACTGGCTTCGCATTAGAATATGTATTTCTACTCCATTCTTTAGTTGGAATAAGAGTTTTATATTCTGTATATTTTCTTGGCATATCAATCCTCTTAGTTTTTTAAAAAATCATTTATATTTATTCAAGCAAATCTTGTAATCTACAAACGTATACTTCGTTTGACATAAAAAAGCCAAGTTTAAACTTGGCTTTTGATTTTATGATGTAACAACTGCACGCTCAGGCTTTTTTAAAGCTAAACGTATCTTTGGGTAATCCACCTGTTCTGAATAAACAAAATCATCCGAGGCAATCAGTTCATACATCGGAATTTTGACATCGAGTGCAAAAGGCAGTTTCTTCTGATTCAGCTGTAAATCAGATAAATTTTGCCCAAAAGCAATCAGGTCGATATCCAATGAAATTTTATGAGATGGACGTACTCGTCCCGCCTGATGCTCCAAATCTTTTAAGAGATCTAACATTTCAGGACTAGATAAGTGGCTACGCAGCACACAAGCACAGTTTAAGTAATCTGCACCCACCCCATCCCGACATGGAATCTGATAAACATGTGACAGCTCTAGCGGTCCTAAAGTCGCTAATTGCTGAATTGCCCAAGCCAAATGCGGCTCAGGCTCAAAATTACTCGCCAGTGCGAGCGCAAAAATCGTTTCGTTGGCGTTCAAGACGAATTCCTACAGAATTGGCTTGCGCGATAATCGCAGGCTTACGAATAGTGAGTGTAATGGTCTCAATTCCATCAAACTCTTGAAACAAGCGCTGCATCACAAGCTGCGCGGCATGCTCAATTAATTTGGGTTGAGCCGTCTGAATGACTTCAGCACTCAATTCGCAAATTTGAGCATAGTTAATGGTATCTTGCAAATCATCGGATTGTGCCGCTTTAGACAAATCATGCTGAATTGTTAAATCCAACATGAGTGGTTGATGAATTTGACGCTCCCACGCAAAACATCCCACCACAGTATCCACTTTTAAGCCTTCAATAATAATGGCATCCATACATTTTCCAACCATTAATGTTTCAGCACAGGGGTATCAAGGCTTTGAACCATATGCAAACGCTGGTCTGCATAAATGTCGGTATACGGCGCAAGTACACGCATAAAACGGTCAAAATACAGCATTTGCTTAAACAGTAAAGCAAAATCTCTTGGGAAATGAATGCCATGACGTTCACCAATCGACACCATATCGAGCATGATGTCATTGAGATCGGCTGGATTACTTGACAGGATTTTTTGCGGATCTGTCAAAATGACACCGCTAAATAATCGCTCAATATCTTTCGCCAAAATTGCGGTATCGACTGAAGTATTGGTCATTCCCATTTTCAGCATATTTTCAGCCATTGCCTGATAATCAGTGTGCTGCAAAGCATCCATAAATGCCATACACGCTGTCCAAACCTGAGGATTTAACTGACCAACAATGCCAAAATCAATAAAGCCCACTCGACCATCTTCAAGCAACATTAAATTGCCTGCGTGCAAATCTGCATGAAAGCTTTTACACATCATCAAACTACCAAACCATGTATTCATGGCAGTAATCAACACTTGAGATGGATCTTTAGCATAATGCTTGACCACATCAAAATCAGTTAATGGCACACCATACAAACGCTGCATGGTCAGCACACGGCGTGTCGAATACTGATGGTAGACTTTCGGTGCTGTTGCTGCTTGATTATGCGTTGCATTGAGATAATCCACAAAATCATCGAGATTTTGCGCTTCTTCAATAAAATCAACTTCACGCACCATACGAGTTTTAATTTCTTCAACAATATCCGCCAGTGATGCAAATTTCACTTTAGGAACTGCTTTTTCTAAAATTTTGGTTGCCCAGTGCAACACACTTAAGTCGGTGTACAAAATGGTTTCAACACCAGGTTTTTGGACTTTAATGACAACATCTTCACCACTGACCAATTTTGCAGCATGCACCTGTGCGATTGAGGCGGATGCAAGTGGAATTTCTTCAATAGAGGCAAAAATGTCATGAAGATTTTTACCTGCAAATTCTTGTTGCAGTACTTCTTCAATATAGCTAAATGGAAGCTTCGGTGTCTGGTCTAAACAGCCCTGAAACTCTTCCACGAATTCACGTGGAAATAAGGATGGTGTACTGGCAATAAACTGCCCGAGCTTAATATACGTCGAACCTAACTCTTCAAAAGTTTCGCGCATCAGCTTAGCATTACTTGGTTTTACAGTTGCGTATTTATAGCCTGCTTTGGCAGCAACAACTGCCGTTTCCCCCATACGGGCGACAGAGCGTAAACCATCAACCAAAATATTTTTTTTCATAAGCAATCATGCCAATTCAAATCTAAAACTAGTGTAGCAAAAAAAACTTTCTGTCATGCAGTTCTTGCCTGACAGTTTGGACAATTTATATCTTTATCAAATTTAACAATGCGTTGCTGCATGGTCAAACCATTCCAAAGTAACAATTTTTGTTTCAATGGCGTCAAATTTAAACCTAAGTACAACAAGGCATGATGCGCCTGTAAGCTCGCCATCACATTCGGTGTCGTTGCAAGCACACCAGAATTGGCACAGCGCAAACTTTCATCCTGACTTTCAGCTTTTGGAAAAATACATTCATAACAAGCAGAATCTGGCATCACCATAAACAGTTGCCCTTCATAAGCAATCGCGGAGGCACTAATTAAAGGAACAGCCTGTTGCGTACACACCTGATTCACCAAATAGCGTGTGATAAATTGATCACAGCCATCGAGCACCAAATCCTGTGCTGCAATAAAATCTGCCGCATTGTCTTCCGTCAGACGAATATTGTGTGCTTCAACACAAATATGTGGATTAATCTGCTTTAATCGTTTTGCCAAAGTTTCCGCTTTATAAAATCCGATATCTTGTGGTTGAAATGCAACTTGGCGTTGCAAATTACTGGTTTCAATCTGATCGCCATCTAAAATCGTGATCTTGCCCACACCAGCACGAGTCAATAGCTCGGCAGTTAAACAACCCAGTCCACCAGCCCCAATCAGCAGAACATTGGCAAGTTTGAGTTTTTCCTGTGCATCAATATCCCAACCCTCTAATAAGATTTGTCGGCTATAGAAATGCATTTCATCATCACTGAGTTGTTGCCAAATATCAGTTTGTTGATCCATCACGGACAATCCAATTTATATTGCTGAAAAACAGAGGGCTAAGTGTAGCGTGTTTAGAAAAAAAATAGCATTACTCTTTGCAAATGAACATGAGAATAGGCAGTTAATAGCCCCTTCATTGATCACAATTTTGGCTCTTTCATTCACAGTAAAAACAGTGTAAAACATGCCTTTAAGTCTTGGTTTCCGATTTATGTCTTTCCATCTTTGGCTATCTTTCTTTGCTGCTTGCTGGGTAATTAGCTTATTTCCGGGTGCGGGTGCAATTGCATCTATGAGCAATGGCTTAAGTCATGGTTTTTTACGCGGGCTTTGGAATATTCTAGGTTTACAGCTCGCGTTAATGCTGCAAATTTTGATTGTAGCCACAGGTTTAGGCATGCTGCTCACCACTTTTCCCATGATTTTTCTTGGGGTGAAATGGCTTGGTGTTTTATATCTGATTTACTTGGCTTATATACAATGGAAAGCACCAGTGAACCAAATCGCCATCAAAACTGATCAACAGCAATTTTCAATCCCACTCGCTGTTTTTAAAGGTTTTCTGATCAACATGAGCAATCCCAAAGCAATTGTGTTCTTTTTGGCAATTTTTACGCAGTTTATTAATCCTCAAGCACCACAATTGAAACAGTATCTGATCATGATGCTGACTATGATTCCAATTGATGTGATTGTCATGCTGGGTTATACAGGTTTGGCATCTAAAGCGTCCAACCTCTTTCAATCGTATAAAAAACTCAAGTTGGTGAATCGTTTTTTTGCATCAATGTATGGTGTCGCTGCCATGCTGTTAAGTCTAGTGCGCCAAAAAATCTAAATTTGACGGGAAGATCTCAGCATGAAGGTATTTTATTGTGAAAATTGCAAACATCAGGTTTTTTTCCAGAATACCGTTTGTCAATATTGCTCAACCGTTTTGGGCTTTCAGCTCAATATGAATCAAATGGGTTCATTTGCTAAAATTGACACACAAACATGGCGCAGCCTAAACCCTGAAGATCCTTATCTTTATTATCGACCTTGTTATAATTATTCGACTCACCAGTCTTGTAACTGGGTTATTCCTGCTGATCAAGATCAGCTCTATTGTGAATCCTGTCAGTTAACACATATTATTCCCGATTTATCTATTGAAAAAAATTTACAGTATTGGCGGCATATTGAATCTGCAAAACGCTATTTTCTTTATCTGACAAAACAACTTGATATCTTTCCAAAACCCAAAAAAGACGAACATGATCGCCTAGGTTTACAGTTTAATTTTCTGATGCCTTATGAAGATCAACCTGTAATGACAGGACATGTAAATGGTGTGATCACCTTAAATGCCAGTGAAGCGGATATCGTGATTCGGGTCAAAACCCGTTTAGATATGGCGGAAAACTATCGGACTTTATTGGGTCATTTCCGTCATGAAAGTGGTCACTATTACTTTGATCTTATGCAGCACTTCTTCCCAGAATGGTTAGAAGAGTTCCGTGAACACTTTGGAGATGAACGTCAAGACTATGCTCAAGCATTAGAAGCTTATTATGAAAATGGCCCTGCCAAAAATTGGTCAGATTTTTATGTTAGTCGTTATGCTTGTGCACATCCTTGGGAAGACTGGGCAGAAACATGGGCACACTACTTACATATGATGGACACACTCGATACGGCTTATCACGCAGGTTTAAAAATGCAGGGGCAACATACCATTGATCCCGATATTAATTTTAAAGAGCCACCGTTGCTATCACATGATTTTGAACAAACTCTAAGCAACTGGTTTGCTTTAACCTATATTTTAAATGGTCTAAATCGCAGTATGGGGCAAGAAGATGCCTACCCATTTACTTTATCAGGTATTGTTTTAAGTAAACTTCACTTTATTCATCGCAGCTTACTTGATATTCATCAGCGGATTATTCACGCACGTTGATGGCAAAAAAAAGCTCGGGGGTTAACCGAGCAAAAACGAACATGACTAGGAAACTATGTATTATTGTACTGATGCACCCCAGTTAAACAACCATGCAGATTGCGCACCTAAGCTATTATCGCCTTGGATTTTCTTTTTCAATTCTGCTGCTGTTTGATAATCATTTGGTCCAACCATCACGCGCACACCTTTAGAAGTCGTGGTTTTCTTGGTTGGATAACCTTTTGCTTTTAATTTCGAAACAATACTGTCTGCATTTGCTTCATTTGCAGCCAATGCTATTTGCACCATCCAAGTACGATCGCCATTTTCCAGTAAACTACGTGCTTCAGCACTGGTTAATTGCTTATTTTTACTTAATACAGGTGCTGTTGCTGCTTCAACTGCACGATCAACATCTTTGGCTTTAACCTGCATTTTTGTATCATTTGGTGTTGCAGCCCATTCTGACCATGGCTTACATACATATACACCTTGTTTTTGAGGCAAGGAAAAACAATACATATTCTCTTTTTCGCTCGATGCTGCGGTGCTATTTACTGAAAAAAGTATTGAAAGCACAGGAATTAGTATTTTTTTCATAAAGTGTTACCTAGTTCACGTTTTCTACTATTATATACAAAAAACTACATTTTAAAAATAATTAAAAACATAATGAAATATTTAATATTATGATTTTGTTTTTTATATATTTTTTAAATACTATTTGGTAAAAAAAGACTCAGATTTTCAATCATTAGTATAAAAAAAAGATCAATTAACCATCAAAAAGCTTAAATTATTGTACTTTTTATATTCATTCTTATAAAAATCACATGCCTTCAATATTAAATAAACTTGAAATAAAAAATAATTCTTTAAATGCTAAACACTTGAATCATATTATAAATACACTAAAAATTATAAAAAATTAACTCTAAAATTATGTGTTTTATTATTTATTTAATCTAAATTTTTGAAATATTTAGTTACAAAATTAACATGTTTTATGAGATAACCATCATTAATCTGTCATGTTGATCAATTTAAAAAAGTTTATAAATACCATAAAAAATACAATAATTTAATTTTAATGTCAGTATTTAGCTTATTTTTTTATTCGATTTAGTCCATATCTGTTAATGACCACCTCTTTATATTTCAAATCTGAGGCTCAACTCAAGATCACTTTTTTCCAAGTTTTCAGCATCGAAATATTTCAAACTTTCCTATCACCACCATGTTTACTCGAAGCATTTTTGGTACTGGACAAAATCATCAAAAAAGAAACAAATAAAATATTAAAAATATCTTAATGATAAAAAACATTATTTAATGAATATTACAACATTTATCAGGTAAAATTGTTTTTTTAGATGCTGCAATTTTTATTTTTATTTTTTGCAAATTTTAACATCTTGTATAATATGAACAAAGGTAAAACAGCCATTTAAACATTATGATGCTATAGTAATGGATAAAAGATGAGCTATACCTGTTGAGTAAATATTGACATGGAGTAGTTGATTTTATAAAAAAATAAAGAATTAGGATCGCTGATAATCAAGAAAATTTTGACTAATTGCTATGCTTTGGAAAAAGTATAATGAAGGAAACTATGTATACCACTCGAGCAAAACGGACGGCAACGCCATCGTTGCAACTCGCAGCACTTGAAAGAACAATTGCTATCGCTGAGTTTTCTCCAGATGGTATTTTGCAATGGGCGAATAAAAACTACCTAGCGTTATTCCGCATTACAGAAGATGAAGCAATTGGTCGGATTCACCGTAGCTTTTGTCCTTTTTCATTTACTCAAAGCAAAGCCTATGAGGCATTTTGGGCATCTTTATGCCAAGGTATTCCTTATTCTGGTTTTGTAGAACGGATTCGTGGCGACAATTCTAGCTGCTGGCTCGAAGCAACCTATACTCCTGTTTTTGATCACGATGGTCATGTTGTTCAAATCTTAAAAATTGCCACCGATATTAGTGCTCGCTTACAGCATGAGAAAGAGCAACAGCGTTATTTAGACCATCTCTCTTTAGCTGCTGACATCAATGATACAGCAGTACTCATCACTGATAATTCATCTTCAATTGTCTATTGTAATAAAGGTTTCAACCGTATGTTTGGTTGGGAGCGTCATGAAATTATAGGCAAAAATCCATTGTCGTTATTTATTTATCAATGGAATAAAAGTGAACTGAATGAAAATAACACGATTATTTATGAGGAATTAGTGGTTGGCAAAACACGCCGCTACTGGGCAAAAATTATTAAAAAACCTGTGTTTGATCCAGATAATAACTGGAAATATACGATTATTACTTTTACCGATATTTCAATTACCAAATTACGGGAAACGTTACAGCATCAAGTTCTTGATGCAATGTCGAAAGAATTTCCCCTGTCAGAAATTCTCGATATTATTTGTAATGAAGTCGAGTTACTTGCACCAGAAATTACTGCATCCATTATTGAAGTCAATGCACAAGGTCAATTACATCCCCTCGCAGCCCCAAGCTTACCCGATGCTTATAGCGCCAGTCTGAATGGTATCCATATTGGCCCATATGTAGGCTCATGTGGAACAGCTGCATGGCGCAGTCGACCTGTCATTGTTGATGATATTGCGACGGATCCACTTTGGGATAATTATCGTGCAGCTATTTTACCTTTAGGCTACGTTGCATGTTGGTCTACCCCTATTTTTAACAATCAGCATCAAGTCGTAGGTACATTTGCTTTTTATTTTAAAAAAGCTCGCGATCTAGAACTTGAAAATCTTCATCAACAGATTATTGATGCTTGCAGCAATTTATGTTCACTCGCCTTTGAACGTGAGCATACCAAACAGCGTATCCGCCAATTGGCATTTTACGATGAATTGACAGGTTTACCGAACCGCAGTTTATTACTTGCAAAATCTGATCAGGTGATTAGTTCAAGTATTCGAAATGATGATCCTCTTGCGGTGCTGTATATTGATCTTGATCGTTTTAAAATGATCAATGACTCATACGGTCACTTTGTAGGAGATGAACTACTCTCTCAAATTGCAATTCGCCTGAAAAAGAATCTGCGTAGTGTAGATATTGTTGGACGATTATCAGGAGATGAATTTGCGATTATTCTTCCTGAATGTAGTCATCAACAAGCCCAGTTAATGATTGAGGAGTTACAAATTCATTTGGCAGAACCAATGAATATCAATAACTCTATTTTGACGATTAGTGCAAGTATCGGGGTTGCCATGTTTCCAATGGATGGACGTGACATCGAAACCTTATTACACCGTGCTGATATTGCCATGGATCAAGCTAAAAATAGTGGTCGTAGTCAATTCTGCTTCTTTAGCCATGAAATGAATGAATTGTTGCAAGGTCACTTAAAAATCGAAAATGATTTACGACATGCACTGTTTAATCATCAATTGCATTTACACTATCAACCCCAAATTGATTTAGTTACAGGTTCTTTATATGGTGTAGAAGCGCTAGCCCGTTGGACACATCCTGAATTTGGCGAAATTTCACCTGGGCGCTTTATTCCAATTGCAGAAGAATGTGGACTAATTACCGAATTTGGCTATTGGGTGATACAAGAATCCTGCCGACAACTTGCAGAATGGCGCACACAAGGCATTAATATTCCTTCTGTTTCAGTGAATTTGTCTCCAACTAGTTTTCATTGTGTTCGACTTCCAAGTACAATTCTAGATATTTTAAATTTACATCATTTAAAACCCCAAGAACTTACAATCGAACTTACCGAAAGTGTTCTCTTAGACAATCACCCTTGTACCATGAAAATTCTTCATGAAATTCATGCCTTAGGTGTACATTTATCTATGGATGATTTTGGAACAGGGTATTCGAGTTTGAGTTATCTTCGTCGCTTACCCATCTCAGAATTTAAACTCGATCGTAGTTTTGTGGCAGATTTAGAATATGATGAAGTTGCCCAAGCATTAAGTCGAGCTATTCTAAGTATTGGAAAAACGCTACAATTAACAATCGTTGCAGAAGGTGTGGAAACTGCTGAGCAACATCAAATCTTATATCAGCAAGGATATTCAGTTGCTCAAGGCTATTTATTTTCACGACCATTGCCTGCAAATGCACTCAAAGCTTGGCTAGATGAATGGAACATCTCTTGGCAAAATAGACAAATGAAAGATGTATAGGGAAATATACTCGTTTTGATGATCCATCCAACGACTATATTCAAAAATAGCAACAACAATCAGCTAAGAACAATTAAATCGCAGTTCGGTATTTGTGATTTCTTAGATATTGAGTAGTGGTGTGTATATGCCTTCTTCTGAACAAAGCGTATGGCGTAAAAACTTAACTCCTGCATCTTTTATTATCTTAGCAAGTGCTTGTTTTGTTATTGTTTCTATTGCTGTGTATTGGGGTATTTTTTTAAATACTCAACGCACTTTATATCAGCAAACCGAACAACAAGCATGGGTTCGGGTTCGCCAAATTTCAAATGCTGTCTCGGTACAAGTTCAGACTCTCTTTACTGGGCTGAATTACAGCATGATTGATATGAAAAACAGTTATGAGTTGCATGATGATGCAGCCTTTCAACGTGCGATTCATAATGTCATCAGTAATTATCCGCAAGGTTCAATTATTCAGATTTCAATTGCCGATGCGCAAGGTCAAATTATTTATTCCAACCTAAAAAAAGTCAAAACTGGCAAAGATGCGGTTTACATTAATGACCGAGAGCATTTTCAGGTTCACTTAAAACAAAAAATAGATCTGTATATCAGCAAGCCCGTCATGGGGAAAGTTTCTAAAAAGTGGACCATTCAGCTAACCAAACCCCTTTATCAACAAAATAAATTTATTGGAGTCATGGTTCTTTCTTTATCGCCTGATTATATCTCTAAATATTTTCAGAATATTTTTGATAATCCTGTGGATGTCATTTTACTGGCGCGTGAAGATGGTACTTATTTAGCACGCTCACAATATCAAGATAAAGTTTTAGGCAAATCCTTACCGAGTGAACGCTTATTTTTATTTAAACAAAACCCAGGCGGTGGAACATACGAAGCAAAAACAGGCCCAGATCAATTACAACGTATGTATGCTTGGAAGAAAATTGAAGGTTTCCCACTTATTCTAAGTTCTGGGATTGAGCGTGAACATACATTTTCAGCCTTAGAAAATGCTTATCATCGTAACTTTATTTATAACTTGATCGGCACAATTTTCTTATTGGTGATTGTACTGATTAGTGCATGGCTTGCTTTACAACGTCAGCGCAACCTTGCCATGCTGGTACAGCAAAAACGCCGTTTTATGTATTTGGCAGATGAAGTGCCTGGTGGCTTATTTCAGGTATGTATCCATGCTGATTTATCTATTTCACTGCCTTTTACCAATCCAAGTTTTTTTGAATTGCATAGCATTCAACCTTTCTCTGAGGAAAACTTTAAATTACGTTATTTGACCGCGTGTATTCATCCTGAAGATTTACATGAGCTACGTCAAACCATCAGTCATGCGGTATATCGTCATCAAGAGTGGGATGTCAAATACCGTGTCATTGATGCAGATCAATCCGTTCGTTGGTTGCGTAATCATGCCAAAGCCCAGCCTGAAGAAGATGGTAGTATTTTATGGCATGGTTATGTTCTCGATATTACTCAAGATGAATTGTTGCAAGAAACCTTAAGACAAAAAGAAGAACATTTACGACTCACATTTATGGCTGTCCAAGATGGTTTATGGCAATGGAACTATGTGACAGATGAATTACAGTGGGATAATCGCTGCTATGAAATGCTAGGCTATGCCAATAATGCGTTTAAACTGTCCTTTGAAGATTTTTTAAATCGTTTTCTACATCCACAAGATTACGATCTGATGATGCAGCAGCTTTCTGAACATTTAAAATATAATCATGAATTTCGCCTTGAGGCTCGTTTAAAAACTGCCCAAAATACATGGTTATGGGTTGAATTACGTGGCAAAGTCATCCAGCGAGATTATGCAGCATTACCAACTAAAATGTTAGGAACCTATACCGATATTCAGAAACGTGTAGAACATTCACATTTGGTCAAAGCGGTACTCGACCGTAGTAACTCCTTGATTATTGTCACCAGTTCAGAACATGATATTTTATATGCCAATGAACGTGCAGCTACTGTATTCAATCTGCCTTATGGTGAACAAAAGACGAAAATTACATTTCATCGCCTTCACCAAAATGACAATAGCGACCAAAAATTGGCTGAATTATTTCAGGCTGTACAGCAAACAGGTACTGTACGTGCCGAATGGCCGTTGTACATGCACAAAGGTCAAATGAATTGGTTTGATATACAAGGGGCTTTACTTGACCCTGAAAATCATTTAGGAAATGCCATTTGGACACTCAATGACGTCGATGCACGTCATCGTGCCGAATCTGGTCTAGTAAAAGCGCAACAACGTCTTGAAGCATTGGTCGAGCGTTTTCCTTCAGGAATTTTAGTGGTCGATGCAGGGATTGATGAAAAGCAACACACTGTTGCAGCCAATCAAATGTTGATTTCAACCTTAGGCTTCAATTTGTCTTTAAATGAGTTAATTGAACTTCCAACCTATGAACTTGAAAAATTACTCTATCAAGCGATTGGTTTTAACCTCAGCTTAATGTTGGACGAACCTGATGAAAACTTTAAGAAAACAATAATGTTGCCAGATGGTCGTTACTTAGAAATTGAAAATTTATCACTCATCCATTCACGGCAATTTCTTGGACAATGCTGGATCTTCCACGATATTACCCCTCAAAAAGAACGAGAATTTCAACTTGAAGCATTGGCTTCTACAGATGCTTTAACAGGTATTAGTAATCGTCGTGCATTCCTAAACCGCCTGCAAATTGAACTAGATGATATTCATAAAGGTCTAACACCTTGTTCAGCCTTAATTATGTTGGACATCGACCATTTTAAAGCCGTCAACGATACCTATGGACATGCAATTGGTGACTTGGTTTTAAAGCATCTTGTTAAAATTTTATCTGAGCATATGGGTAAAAATGACTTGCTAGGTCGTTTAGGTGGCGAAGAATTTGTGATTTTGCTGTCCAATACCAATGCGATTAAAGCATTTGAACGTGCCGAATTTTTTAGAGAAAGCATTATTTCCAACCCTGCAATTGTTGCCAATATTGGCATGATTTCTTTTGCTGTCAGTTTAGGCATTTATATGCTCAAACAACCTGATGATTCGATTGAAAATAGTTTAGAACGTGCCGATAGTGCATTATATTTCTCCAAAAGAAATGGTCGAAACCGTTCAACGTTATGGCAAGAAACCATGCCAAAAAATAAAAAAACATAGTTTAATGATTCTTTATATTTAAAATAAAAATAAATTTCTTGTGATTATTACTTAATAAAAGGCTTAAAATAATTATGCGATTAAATTAAATATTAAAAAGATGTGAGAATATTATGAAGAATTTCAAAACAGGTATTATTGATGCCAATATGCACTGGCTCCCTCAAGATTTATTTAGCAATGAAACACTCCTCGACCTGTTTTTAAATGCAACACCAAGAGAATATGGCATTCATACCCGTATTGAATCGATCACCAATGATCCTGAATTAAGACAAATCATTATTGAACAGCCTAAAGGTTATGAAGTTCTCAACTACGCCGAGAATCAATACACCTTTGAAGGTCGTATTGAAGATATGAATCAGGCAGGGATTGAGCGCGCCATTTTTCGTCTACCATGCTGGCAAGAATGGCTTTCTTTAGATGCTTGTAAGATGGTGAATGATGGTCTAGCAGAACATATTAGCAAAGCGCCTGAACGTTTCTCTGCCCTTGCTGTTGTTCCACCTTGGGGCAGTAAGGAAGCCATCAAAGAAGTAGAATACCGTTTAACACAACCTGGTTTTATTGGGGTTCAGCTTGCTGCACATTATGGACAATTATATTTGGATGCACCTGAGTTTAAAACTTTCTTTAAATTTTTAAATGATTTGCAAGTTCCTGTTGTTGTACATCACACGCCTTTACCTGCTGACTATGCTTCGATTGTGCCGTATACCAATCAACGTCGCCAATATGGTCGCTGTGTTGCACAAGCCACAGCCGTTGGACGAGAGTTATTTAGTGGTTTATTTGATGAGTTTCCAAATTTAACTCTGATTCACTCCATGTTGGGCGGTGCATTTTTTGCATTTACCGAAATGCTTTTCCCACCTAAACTGGCTGAATATCACGATGAAGTTGATCGTTTTACGGCTGAAACCAATCAGCGTTTACGTGAGCAACTTAAGAAAAATATTTTCTTTGATCTGTCTGGCGCACCGCAATGGGGGCAAGCCCAACTTGAATGCGCTGTTAAAGTGATCGGTGCTGAAAATATTTTATATGGTGGTTCTTATCCAATTCGTCGTGACTGGTTCTTAAAAGGTGCTGATTATATCAAACAGTTAAATATTTCATCTGAAGATAAGAATCTAATTTTAGGCGAAAATGCCAAACGTATTTTCAAACTTTAGACATATACGTCATTAATAAAGGTCATATATTCTTATATGACCTTTTTATATTCCAATTTAAAATAAAATATAAAACTCATAAATTATAATTTTAAAAGATTGACTTCTAAATCTTACATTTTAATTCATAAAAAAATGCTAGCCTTTTTGAGCATGTTTTTATATTCCGTAAATCAAGGTTTTTGATTTACCCTCTCTTATTTTAAGAAGGAGCTTCATGGCATGAGAAGGTCTTTTCGATACTTACTCTTTATTTTTTCAACGCTGTTTTGGTGTATGCATAGTGCTCATGCTGCCGATAGCAATACTTTAAAAAATATCATTATTCCAGCCCAATCAAGCTGTGAATCACTCAATGGACTGAATTTAAGCCAAATTGGCGGACAAGGCAGTCGCATCACTTCAACCAAAGAAGTCACCACCAACAATACCGAATATTGTGTTGCTGAAGGGCATTTAGCCCCTGAAATCAGCTTTAAAGTCATGCTACCGAAAACCACATGGACAGGACGCTATATGCAACTTGGCTGTGGTGGCTTATGTGGCAATATCAACATGATGGTCGGTGCAGCAGCAGGTTGTAATACCTACAATAACAATGGGTTTGTCGTTGCTGCAACCGACATGGGTCACCCTGCATCTGAGCAAGATTTTGGTAATGATGAGCAGAAGCGTAAAGATTTCGCCTTTCGTGCCCAACATTTACTGGCTGTTTCAGCAAAATACATTACTGAGCAATATTATAAGCAAAAGCCACAATGGTCGTATTTTAATGGCTGTTCAGATGGTGGACGTGAAGCTTTAATGGAAGCTCAGCGCTATCCAAATGACTTCAACGGTATTATTGCAGGCGCAGCAGCCATGAATTTTCAGGCACAAAACAGCCTGTATCATGCTTGGCAAGCCGTCAGTAATACGGATAAAAATGGCAAAGCCATCATTACAGCAAAAGACTTACCTCTTATTCATACTGCTGTCGTTGCAAAATGTGATGCACTGGATGGTCAAAAAGATGGCATCATTTCTGATCCACAAGCCTGTCACTTTGACCCGAGCGTGCTGCTCTGTAAAGCAGGACAAAAAGATGGTCAATGCTTAACTGCAAAACAGGTCACTACACTTAAAAAACTGTACGAAGGTCCAAAAGACCCAACGACTGGTGAAAAACTGATTGTTGCAGGCCCACAATATGGTTCAGAGTTGGCATGGGCGGGGGTATTCATTCCTCAGACAGCCGATCAGCAAGCGATGAGCCATATGATCGCTTTACAAGCATTGAAATACTTAAGTTTTGTCAAAAATCCTGATGCAAATTTTGATCTGAAAGATATGAAATTTGATGCGGCGACTTTTAAGAAACTCTCAGAATTGCATCCTTTATATGATGCGACTAATCCTGATTTATCAGCATTTAAAGCCGCTGGCGGTAAGTTAATTATCTGGCATGGTTGGGCAGATCCACACATTTCTCCACTGAACTCAATTGCCTATCACAACGCTGTTGGTCAAGCTCTAGGTGTAGACCGTCGCGATCAGTTTGAACGTTTGTACCTGTTACCTGGTGTTTATCACTGTAGTGGTGGTGAAGGAAATAGTTTGGTGGATTTCCTCACTCCAATGATCCAATGGGTTGAACAAGGCATCGCACCTCAAGCCATTACCACATACAAGGCAAATCCAGATGAGCACAACAGCTTTGGTCAGCCAACAGGTGTAGGCTCAGATAAAAAACGTGGTGATTTACCTGCATTAAAAGCGGGTGAAAAACCCAAAATGCGTATGATGGGTGGTGGAGATAAACTCAGTGCAAGTACTGTACCTGAAGGTGCAGCATCTCGTCCTGTTTATCCGTATCCATACTATGCGGCTTACAAAGGGACTGGTGATGTCAATCAGGCAAGTAGCTATGAACCTAAACGCTTATTGGTGGTAAAAGACCAGTACGAGTGGATGGGGAAAGACTTCTATAAGCCATATACTTTTATTCAATAAACTAGACCATCTACCTGTGACAAGATACGTTCGTGTCACAGGTTTTTTTATTGTTGTAAGAAATTGAAAGATTTATTTGCGAAGCTTTAGCTCGTGTGTCCCAAAGCAAAAACTCCTTGTTATATATGCTCAACATTCAAGTGAGCAACCAAAAAGTCGACCCATGCTTTCACTTTTAAACTGGCTTGCGCATGATAAACCGCAAATAAATCATAACTTGCCAAAGCATACTCATCTAAAGCTGTTTCAAGCTTGCCTGATTCTAGATCTTCAGCAATATCCCATTCCATTTGCAGTGTTGCGCCTTGCCCTGCTGCCGCCCACTCATACAAAACATGCCCGTCATTGGCACTGCGGTTACCCTGCACTTTAACGGTAAAAACTTCCTGTTGCTGCTGAAACTTCCAGTTATTCCGCTTCACATTAAAGTCATTTAAAAATAAACAGTTATGCTGAAGTAAATCTTGCGGATGCTCAGGCTTTCCATATTGTTGCCAATAACTTGGCGCAGCACAGACCATTCTGCGACCTTGTAACAACAAGCGTGCTTTCATCTGCGAATCAGTCAAAGGCCCTGTTCGCAGCGCCACATCGATATGTTGTTTTAACATATCTTCGACATGATCACTCAGCAATAGCTGAATTTCAATGTGTGGATTCACTTCAATAAACTGATCAATCAAATACGGTAAGCGCTTACGCCCCAAATGATTCGGTGCAGTCATACGGATTTCACCCATCAGCAGATTGCCTGAATTGAGGTGTGCCAGACTGTTATGCCAATCTTTTACGATACGCTGTGCATCACTGAGGAAATGCTGCCCCAATTCAGTCAGTACAATTTGTCGTGTCGTGCGATGAAATAGCGCCCCACCCACCTGCTTTTCAAGTTGCTGAATCGCCAGTGTGACGGTGGAAACTGACACTGCGGCAGAGCGAGCCACAGCAGAAAAGCTGCCCTTATCGACCGTCTGAATAAACATCTCAAGTGCGTTGAATGTATCCATTTTTCGAATTTTTAAAAAAATGATTTTTATTTTACGCACTTTATTCAATTTTTTAAAAAGATATCATGCTACATATGCGTTACAACTTTTGGAAATTGAATGTCAAAACAGAAAAAACCGTTACATGCCATCTCCCGACTTAATGTTTCTCAGTCACAGGCACATGCCTTGCTCGACCATGCTTTAGAGATTGCTGAAAAATTAAAATTTCAGGTGTCTGTTGCAGTTGTGGACTGGTCGGGTGATTTAGTAGCATTTTCTCGTGCCGATGCTGCAAGCAAAGTCAGCATTGATGTGGCAATGGGGAAAGCCAAAACTGCCGCGATGATTCAAAACTCATCCAAGTTATTTGAAGATTTTATCAACCAAGAACAGCAAAGCAGCATGCTTTCGATCGATTCGATTATGCCGTTACAAGGTGGCTTACCGATTTATCAAGATGGGCAAGTGATTGGTGCAATTGGTGTAAGCGGCTGTCCAGGTGGTCAATATGACGAGCAAGTGGCTGAACAGGCACTTGAAGCGTTGGCACTCGATTTAGCAGATTAAAGGAAAATAAAATGAGTTCATTAAAGCAACAAAAAGTTTTAATTTTAGGTGGTACATCAGGTTTTGGTTTAGCCGTTGCAAAACTGGCGATTGCTGAGCAAGCTCAAGTCAGCATTACAGGTCGTAATGCTGAAAAACTGCAACATGTTGTCACCGAGCTTCAAGCCCAAAGCACGCTTCCAGTTGCGGGTTATGTGTTTGATGCCTATCAAATAGGTGCTGCAACAATACTTGCCAATGAACTTGGACAATACGATCACATCATTTCAACGGTTGGTCACTTTATGGGCGGTGGCTTTTTAGAAGCCAGTTATGACAGCATCATACAAGCCGTAGCGGAAAAATTTAATGCCAATTTAGCCATTGCCCAAGCTTTCGCAGCGCATTTGAATGTTGGCGGTAGCTTCATTTTCACCGCGGGTTCAGGCGGCAAACTCTATAACGCATCGGGTGCAATTATTGGCAATCAAAACCTCAAAGCATTGGTTCAAGGTTTAGCAGTCGAACTTGCACCGCAAAAACGGGTTAATGCGGTATCGCCGACATGGACAGAAACCCCATTATGGCGTGAGTTTAGTGCAGAGCAAGTGGAACAGATGAAACAAGGTCAAGCCGCCAATATTCCATTGCAACGTACAGCAACCATTGATGAAGTGGCATCTGCCTATCTATTTCTCATGCAAAATGGCTTTATTACAGGTCAAACCATTGCGGTAGATGGCGGTGTCGATTTACGTTAATTGAGAGATTTTTTGAAATTGAACAATGATTAAAGCGAGGAAAATGGTTGTTTAATCTGCTTCCAAGACACAAAAAAGCCAGTCAATCTACGCTTTGACTGGCTTTTTGATTCAAGATCTTTAAAACTTTTCTATGCCAAATGCCAGTAAAAAGGTGGTCACTGCCGCATGCACCCATGCATCGATTTGCACATCAGAAGGTTGCGCTTGCGCATGGGTTAAGCATTCCATTTGCCCTTCACCACGCAACATATTCACAAATAATGAAGCTGAAGTTTCATAGCCAAATTGCTGCACGTTAATTTGCTGATCTTCAACGGCTTGCTCTAAGCGTTTGGCAATAATCTGTACAATGGTTTTTGGGCCTGACAAATAAAACTGGCGTGCCAACTGTGGAAAACGTGGCGCATCTGCAACAGTCACACGAAACAGAGATAAGCCTTCAGGTAACAAAATAAAGCGTAAATAAGCCGTTCCCAAATCAATCAATGCTTGGCGAATATCGCTCGAACGGGTATCAATCGCCCCGACAATCCGTTTCATTTCCTGACAACGATTCTCGATTACCGCAGCAAACATGCTTTCTTTGTTGGGAAAGCACAAATATAAGGTTGCCTTGGAAACCTTGGCTTCTTTTTGAATCATGTCCGTGGTTGCTGCACTAAAACCATGAGTTAAAAAAATACGACTTGCGGCTTCTAAGATCTGTAAAGATTTCTCGTTGTAATTTGACATGGTTCAGCAATTTCACTCCATTTAGAAAACTTGGTTGTATTCCAGAGTTTTCAAATAAATTTGCAGTGAATATAACAGAAAACAAAATTGACTTGTATATTTTTTGTTGCTAGAGTACCGTTCGGTACAGTTTAATTGGCAATCATTGTGATGCAGCAGAATAAACGACTCAGCAGCAGGTTAATTCATAAAGCCCCTTTCATCAGTACGGCGTTAATGGCGGTTTTAACCCTTTCAGGATGTGTGCATGAGTCTATTTTTGAAAAACCTCAAATACAGGTCAAATCCGACTCAGCATTTGCAGCGCAACGTCAGCGTATGCTTAAGCAACATCCTGAACTAACAGAATCAGCACTGCCAGAGCAATGGTGGCAATTGTTTAATGATCCGACACTCAGTGCCTTAGAACAGCAACTTGCCAAGAATAACCTCGATGTGCAAATTGCGTTGCTACGGATTCAAGAAAGTCAGGCGGCACTTGGTGAGGCTAAAGCGGCTCAGCAGCCTCAGCTCAGTTTCGATGCCAATTACAGTCGTAGCGCATTGAGTGAGAACATTCCCTTAGCCAAAATTGGTGCAAGCCATCATGGCTATAACTTATGGAGCATGGGACTTCAAGCCTCTTGGGAACTGGATTTGTGGGGCTATTTAAAACATTTGAACCATGCTGCGGAAGCCAATGTTCAAGCTAAAATTTATAATGAACAGCAAATTAAAGTGTCTTTAGCTGCTGAATTGGCTAAAAATTATTTATTGCTGCGTAGTGCTCAAACCCAACTGATCACTTTGCAAAATATGCAGCAGCTCGATCAGCAACTGGTACATATCTATCAGAACAAACAGAAAAATGGTGTAGCGACCCGTGCCGATGTGGCACAGGCGGAAACGCTTGCCACACAAACCCAGCAACAAGTTGAACTGCAAAAACAGCAAGTTGCGCTACTCAAAAACAGCGTTGCACTATTGCTTGGACAAGCACCGCAACAACTCGATGAATTTTTAGGTCAGCAAGTTTTACCGATCAATCCTCGCCAGATTCCAATTGGTTTATCTTCCGATTTTGTCAAAAATCGACCTGATATTTTACAAGCCGATGCTGAATTACGCGCTGCGTTAGAACATGTGCATGCAGCCAAAGCTGACTTTTACCCTCGTATCGGTTTAAGTGCGCAATTGGGTGAACAGGCATTTTCTTTATCTGAATTTGATAGCTGGGGTTCACGCACTTATGGGATTGGGCCAACGCTGCATTTGCCAATTTTTAATGGTGGTCAATTAAAAAGCACTTTGGCTTTAAACGAAGCCCGCGAAAAAATTGCAGCCGTGCAATATCAACAAACCGTACTGAAAGCATGGCATGAAGTCGACAATGCCTTGATTGACTATCAACATGTAGCCACTGAGTCCAAGCTGTTACAGCAACAACTCAAAGAAAATCAAACCACTGAACATGTTGCACTGCGTAATTTCCAGCAAGGCAGTTACGACCGTAGCCAAGTGATCGCTCTACAAAAGCAAAGTTTAAATACGCAACTGCAAATCATACAAAATCGCACTGCGTCTGCTTTAGCGATTGTGGAGTTGTATCGCGCTTTGGGTGGCGAAGGTGCAGAACAATGGTCAGCGCAAGTCTTACAGGAGAAGTCTTAAATGTCTGATCCAACCCCAACACCCGCTGCTCCACCGCAAGGAAAACATGCCCCGCCACCACCCACACCTTTTACAGCACGTTTAGCCGTTGGCTTATTGGGTATTTTACTTGCAGCAATGGTTGCGGGTTTAAATAACCGTGTTGCAGGTTTAGTTTTGCCCGATGTACAAGGCGCATTAGGTTTTAGTAGTGATGATGCCTCATGGCTCAGCACGGTATATTCCGCAGGTGAACTGGCAGCTATGCCCTTTGCAACATGGTTTGCGATTACTTTTTCCATGCGTCGTTTTCACGGAATTATGCTCACCCTTGCCTTATGCTTTGCCGCAATCATTCCGTTTATCCATAGCTTAGATTTGCTGTTGATTGTGCGTGGCTTGCAGGGGTTTTGTTCAGGCTCACTAATTCCTGTGTTGATGATGGCAGCCCTACGCTTCTTGCCACCAAACATTCGCCTACACGGTTTGGCACTGTACGCTCTGACCGCGACCTTTTCCCCAAACATTGCTTTGGCGATTGCCACATGGTCAGTAGATCACATGCAAGACTGGCGCTGGGCATACTGGCATGTGATTCCAATCGGGATTACTGCACTTATTCTTGCCAACTGGGGCATCCCCAAAATGCCTGTGGTCTTACCGCGTTTAAAAACAGGCAATTGGCTCGGTATGGCACTTGGTATTCCGGGTTTAGCTTTATTGGTGGTTGCGCTTGATCAAGGTGTTCGTCTGGACTGGTTTAACTCCAACATCATTCAAGCCAGCTTGCTTGCAGGTGGTGTTTTTACACTCCTGTTTTTAATCAGTGAATGGCGGCATCCTACGCCTTTTATTAAATTGCAGTTGCTTGAACGCCGCAATTTAGGCTTAGGCTTTTCCGCCTTCTTTTTATTGCTGATTTTAATGTCGAGTGCCGTGGTCTTACCGACTAATACCCTAATGCATTTACATAACTTCCGCCTTGAGCAACTCGCTGTATTTGGGGTGATGGTCGGTTTACCGCAACTGGTGCTCGGTTCAGTCGTTGCTATCTTACTCTATCAAAAATGGGTAGATGCACGCTTTCTGTTTGCGCTCGGCTTGTTGTGTATGGCAATTGCCTGCTGGATGAGCAGCTACATCACCTCAGACTGGATGATTCAGGAATTTATTCCGATTGAAATTTTACATGCAGTAGGTCAACCACTTGCCGTGGTCTCCATGCTGTTCCTTGCCACCAGTGTGGTTCAGCCGATGGAAGGGCCATTTGTTTCAGGGATTGTAAATACCTTAAGAGCACTCGGAACGGTATTTGGTAGTGGTGTGATTGGTCAGTTCCTTTCCTATCGTACCAAACTGCATAGTGAAGATCTGATTGATCAGGCTGCACTTCAAAACATTCCAGACCATGCCGTGACTCAATTGGCTAGCCAGATTTCAGAACAAGCTGCCGTACTGGCAACCGCAGATATTTATCGGGTGCTTGCCTGCCTTGCAGTCATCCTCATTCCCGTTGTGCTGTGTATGCAATACATTCCAGCACCCAAAGTTCCAGCACCACCCGCTCCAAAAGCAGATTAATGGTTTTATAGATTTTAGGATTTTCCCATGAATAAAGATTTACGCTTTAAAGTACTCATCGGTACAGTTGTCGTGGCGGTGCTGGTCATTTGCTACTTCTTACTGAACCGCTCCGAAGCCAACAAAACTGAGCAAAGCACCGATGATGCCTATATTAAGGCAGATGCGACTGAAGTTGCTCCACAAGTTTCAGGTGTGATTCAAAAAGTCAGTGTTGATGATAACCAGTTTGTCCATGTGGGCGATGCGCTGTTCCATATTGATGATCGTGACATTCAAGCTGAGCTGAAAAATGCCCAAGCCAATTTACAAGGCAAGGCTGCAGACATTCAAAAACTCAATGCTTTGATTAATCAACAGAAAAGTATGATTCAACAAGCCAAAGCCAGCCTTAAGATTGATCAGTCGAATCTAAAACTGGCACATCAAGACTTGCAACGTTATTCAAATCTTGCAGCCGATGGTTCAGGCACAGTACAGGCTCAGCAACAGGCTCAAGCCCAAGTCCAAAGCCAGCAAGGGCAGTATGAAAAGAACAACGCGGCTTTAAATACCACACAGCAAGAAATTCCAGTTTTACAAGCCGATTTGGCTAAAGCAAAAGCCGACTATGCTGCTGCCCAAGCCAACATTGATACATTGAACTTGAAATTGTCATATACCCAAGTCAATGCGCCAATTGAAGGATTTATTGATCAGAAAGTGGTTCGTGTCGGTGGTTATGCTCAAACTGGAACACCATTACTCACCATCGTTCCACTCAATTCAATTTATATTGAGGCGAATTTCCGTGAAACCCAGTTGACGCATATTTGCCAAGGTCAGACTGTTGATATTCGTGTCGATGCCTTGCCGAATGTACATTTGAAAGGAACTGTAGCGAGTCTAGGTGCTGCCAGTGGTGCGAGTATGTCAGCGATTGCACCGCATAATGCAACGGGTAACTTTACCAAAATCGTGCAGCGTTTACCGATTCGTATTCACCTCGATGCCAACCAGCCAGATTTGAAGAAATTACGTGTGGGTATGTCAGTTAAACCAACTGTACATATTAAAGGTTGTGCATAAGATTTTGGTTTTGCAGTGATTCTTCCATCCTCAAGAGAATCACTGCTTTTTTATTATTTTCGTTTAAGTCAAAGGGGCTTGTACTTTACGCAACGCCCCGACAATCAGTGCAAAAATGGGAATAACCGCCAAAATAAAGCTCATCAATGCACTTCCCCCTGTCAAAGTCATGAAATTCATCAAGATCATGACAAGACATCCTGCCAAAGCCAAACTCGCCACCACAGGTAAGATCTGAGTTTTCATCAGTTTGTTTTGGGTTAAAGATTTATTTTTTGAGAAAAATACATAAACCGCCACACTAGTCATCAGCATCAACATCACAATACCGACAGTTGAAATGCCTGCCATGTAACCAAACACTTGGGTCAAAGGATCAAGCTCACATAAGCAGCAAATCAAAAGGACGACAAATGCAGTGATCGTTTGCAACAAAGATGAAGTTGATGGTGAACCATGTTTATCATGCACTTTGCTCAGGCTTTTTGGCATATAACCTTTACATGCCAACACGTATTGATAACGTGCCAAGACATTATGAAAACTAAGCACACAAGCAAACAAACTACTAATCAGCAGCACTTGCATCAGGTCACGGGTAAACACACCTGTATATTGCTGTGCAATATCCAAAATCATGTTGCCTGTACCATGCAAAGTCTGATTGGCAACCGCAACTGTATGTGAAGGCCCAGCTCCCACCACCATTGCCCATGCAGATAAGGTATAAAACACCCCAATAATAATCACTGCCAAATAAGTCGCTTTAGGAATAGTTTTTTCAGGTTGTACCGATTCATCACGGAAAATGGCAGTAGATTCAAAGCCAATAAATCCTGTCAAAGCAAATAAAATCGCCAAACCCAAACCTGGCGAAAATGCAGTACTTGGCTCAAAAGACTGTAAGCTAATCCCTTCTGCACCACCATGCGAAATAATCGAGACATTCATCAACAAGACAATGCCAATTTCTAAAATAAGGGCAACACCCAAAATTTTAGAACTCAGCTCAATATGGCGGTAACCTAAAAAAGCCACCACGATGACGCTTAAAAATGAATACATCCACCACGGATGTGCAGCCCCACCATAGTGCACAACCAGATCATTGATAGCCCAGCCCATGTAACCATAGACCCCAGCCTGAATAGTGGTATAAGTAATTAATGCCGTATAAGCTGCCCCCATACCTAAACGATCGCCAAGCCCGAGATTTACATAAGAATAAAATGCTCCAGCCTCTTTGACATAGGGCGTCATATTGACAAAACCCACTGCAAAAATGAGTAGCACAATTGAAGCAATTAAAAAGCCAAAGGGTGCCCCCACACCATTTCCAACACCAATTGCTAGGGGCACATTGCCCCCAACAACCGTTAATGGTGCGGCAGCCGCAATCACCATAAAGACAATACTGCCGACACCTAAAGAACCTTGTAATTTATTTCTGGACTCAGTTTGCGCCATGGCAGGTGCAATCACTTGTGTTTCCATGTTTCATCCTCTTGCGATTGGCAATCATAAAGAGGATGTTGCAAAAATCATGCTAATTTGGCTAAGTCCATAAACAAGTCCTGACGTAAATCATGCAAATATGGGTTATTTTGCTGTGCTTTTTGTACCTGTTCTGCTGAAATTTGAGCAAATAACAGCGTTGCCTGAGTTTCGGAAGCCTGAGCGATCACCTCACCATTTGGTGCAGCTAAAGTCGTTAAACCCACATATTCAAAGGGTTGTTCATGCCCAATCTGATTGACATACGCCACATAGACTTGGTTTTCCCAAGCACGCGTTGCAATTAAATGTTTATTTACAAAACTAAAAGGCTGCATCTGCGCAGTCGCGACTGCAACCAGATGTGCGCCCGCTTGTGCGGCAGCACGCACCGTTTCAGGAAATTCCACGTCATAACAAATGAGCATGGCGATTTTGATATTGTGATAAGTCGTTATGACCACAGGCGTTTGCCCTGCGATAAACTGCTGACGATCAACATCTCCAAATAAATGCGTCTTATCATACACATTCAACAACTCACCTTGATCGCCAATAAAATAGGTGCTGTTAAAAATGCCCTGTTCAGTTTCTCGTGGCGCTCCCAAAATCAACGCCAATTGATGCGCTTTCGCAAGTTGTTGCACTTTCACTAGAGGCAACATTTCTGCCATATACTGCGTTTGTTCTTTTAACACATAGCCCGACAAAAACATTTCTGGGGTAATGAGTAAATCTGCACCTTGAGTTCTTGCTTGCTGCATCGCCTGATCAAGTTGGTGCAAATTTTCAGCATAATTAAGCGGAATGCTGGCAGCTTGTAGCATGGCTATCTTCATCTTCAGCGACCCAAAGTTATCTATCTGATTTCATTCAAGCAAATTTTATTCCACCCAGCCCTATTTATAAATAATTTGATACGCTTAAAATAGAATACTTAAACCATTCCCTATTTATATTTTCCACATAGGGAGAAATAAAAATAACTTATGAAAGAAGCCTAATATTTAAAAATCCACTATTCCTTCAATCAACACCACATTCAAATATTTTTAATTTAACCCAAGATAAATACAGATGAAATTAAGAATAATTCACATTAATAAAATCCTAAAAAACAGATTAAAAATAACTTTGACAGCATTATATTTAGCACTATAATTTAGTTTAAATATTCATCAACAATATTTAAACTGGAGACCAAATGAAAACCTCAACACAATTAGTAAATGATGCAAAATCTCAAATCAATGAAGTTTCAATTGAAGATTTAAAATCAAAAGCCAGCAATCCACATATTATTTTGATTGATATTCGTGAACCTGATGAATATCAGGCAGGTTATATTGACCATTCAGTGAATATGCCACGCGGGGTTTTAGAAATGCGAATTCATCAACACCCTGCTGTGTTACAGCACTGCGATACTTTACTGGCTTTAGACGCTTTGGCTGAACATGAAATTTACCTGATTTGTCGTTCGGGTGGACGCTCAGCGCTTGCCGCCGTTTCTCTACAAAATATGGGTTTTCCAAAAGTTTTTTCTGTGGCAGGTGGTATGCAAGCTTGGCAAGATGCCAATTTCCCTATGGTTCAATAATATTTGGAAATACTCATGAAATACACAGAACTCACGCATAATATTTCAAATAACATCAAAACAATTCGTCAAAATTCACCTGAAACCATGAAAAATTTCAATGCTTTAGCACAAAGCAGCATGAAAGAAGGTGTTATTGATGCAAAAACCAAAGAATTAATCGCGCTAGCCATTGGCGTTGCCAACCGTTGTGATGGATGCATTGGTTTTCATACCCGCAGCCTTGTCAAAATGGGCATGACTTTAGAAGAACTCAACGAAGTTCTGTCTGTTGTGGTGTATATGGGCGGTGGTCCTTCTCTCATGTATGCCGCAAATGCCATCGAAGCCTTTGAAGAATTTACGGAAAATCAATAAATAAACCAAAACAAATCACCTTATCGGTGATTTGTTTTTTTTGCTTCATGTTAAGTAATTGACCAATACATTTGGCGCTCGAATAAACAATCTGAGCAAAGACTGCGCTGCTTTCGATGGTTTCCGATGCCCCCGCTCCCAACTCTCTAATGTTCTCACCGATATACCCAAAATATTTGCCAATTCATTTTGCGATATTTTGCAACGCTTACGTGCAAAAACAATATCTTCAGGTTGAATATTGACTACATTTACCTTTGGATAATGAATATGACTTTGTGGTATTACTGACAACATAAAACACCCCTATTCTAAATATTAAATTCTATATAAAAATAAAAATGATCATTTAAAAGAAAGCCATCATTTTTATTTTTATATCACTTAAAATTAATTAATAGATAAACCAATTGTTCTATTAAAAATATACAATCAACACTTTTATTTAGACGACAAAAACACCTAAACAATAAGCTTCATTTATAAGTATTCATTTTTATTTAAACCTAATAAGTAAAAGTTTTTTGAATCATTATAAAAGACATTAAATATGCATCTCCCTGTAAGAAAAATAGATCTGTCATTGAATGTCAAAATTCACCTTGAATCATATCTACCACTGATCGTTCATTGAATTTCTTACAATAGATAACGCAAATTTGATGCCAGCTCGTTAAATTTATTTTTAATCATTAATTATCAATTATTTAAATAAAAAACATTAATCTATTATTTGATTTTAAGTTTCATTTTTATTTCAAAAATACAATTAATTTAAACAGCATGAAACATTTGAAACACCACAGGGTCTAATGAGGTGATATAGTCAATCTGCTTAATTTCTGATACAAAGATGAAACAATATTTGAAGAAGTTGATCAATAAAATCAATCAACCATTCTTTACGTTTGCATTTAACCCATGTCAATGTTTTTAATCGGATGAGATCAGGACTATAAGAGGGAAGCTAGAGGATTTGATGCCTATGCTGGATGAATAGGTATTTTTACGTGTCATTGATGAAATGTCATCTTGCCCATGATGATCATGCGATTGGCTGAGAGTTCTGGAATCAGAAATCGATTCATCCAAAAATGAAACACATCAGAACTTATCTTGCAACCAAATAAACTCTCTAGCAAATCATTGACCTTGGTGAATTGCTCCAATAGCATTGATTATTTAATAACCAATTGTAAAACCCTGAACAAGGTGAATTCGAGATAAAGTATTTTTCTCATCTGCTCCATGCGAATTTTGCTTCATCCCTTATCGTTGCAAGCCCACCTGAACTGTAAGATCGATCATTGATCCTTTTATAAAAAATTGAGCTGCCCTCGTCTGAGTCAATATTTAGAAACAATTCAAAACTCAAATGAAAAAGAAGCATCAATGACTATATACACAAAGTAATTACACCTATAGCATGTGATGATCTATTACACGTAATCATATGCTTATCATTTCAAAATCAATAGATTAAATTAAATCCAACTACATAATGATAATAATTATTAATTAGTAAAATAATGTATATTTTCTTCACAATAATAAAATTCACTTTTTAAAATTAAAATTCAAAAATGCATCGTCATCTTTCATATGATAAAAATCATATATTTAACTTTAACAAACACTCAATATTAAAAATATATTTCACTAAGATTATAAAAAGTAAGGAAAAACAACCATGTTGTATTTATGTAAATGCGCTTTTTTATCAGAAAAAATCTATTTTCTTTTTCTTAAAATTTCCTATTATAGGTATTAAGTAGTAGATCCAATGGAAAATGAGTCTACGAAAATAAAATCTTCAATTATAATAGTATAGAGACAATAAATATGGCTAAAGTATCATTAGAAGCACTCGGTGAAATTGATGGTTTCCATGCAGCAGCATTGGTCGATAGTGAAAGTGGTTTGGCATTATCAACTCTAGGCGGTGGAGATATTGATTTAGAACTGGCAGCAGCAGGAAATACCGAAGTAGTTCGCTCTAAACGACGCATTGCGAAAGCACTCAATCTCAATGATTTTATTGAGGATATTCTAATTACTCTCGGTAAGCAGTATCACCTCATCCGCCCACTGGACAAAAACCCAAACCTATTTATTTATTTGGTTTTAGACCGTGGTAAATCAAATCTTGCAATGGCACGCCATGAGCTTAAAAGTTTTGAAAAGGATTTAGATTTTTCATAAAATTTGTTTTATCTGGCAGTATTATTCTATTTATCCAATATAAATAGAATAATACCAGATCATAGTTTATGGAAAATAAGTACAGATATGAGAGTCCTATGATAAAAGAAAAAAATAGTATTCATATCGTCATTTCTGGGATTGGGCTAAAACTCACAAATGATTTAAAACTCATGTTACGTGAGATTATCCCAGAAGCATTTCCAATCAAATGGACGAATATTGCCGATTCTAATATTCATCTTTTAATCGTCAATTCTAATTTTTTAGATTTTGATGGAATTAAAAGATTATTAGATAAAAAAGACATGGCCTATCTAAAGATTGCAAAGGATGATCATTATGAGGGGCAGTTTATTGAAAACACCCTATATACTCCCTGTCATCAATCTGAAGAATTAAAAACATGGATGCAAAAATACGTCTTAAATTTTGTATCTATACCAGAGGGTCAAGCTATTCCTGAAGCAGTTTTTAATACACAAATTAATGCTGCAAAAGACTTGTTCTCTGATTATGTTGAGCATGTCGAACCTGCTCCACATGCTTTTAACCTTGCTCACCTACAACATCTTTATCAATATGGTGTAGGTAAAATCCATGTTTATGATGATCATGGGACACTTGCCATCGCTGATGTTGGACATAAATTTGCATGGCTTGATCCTGAACGTGAGGATGAACAAACCAATAAATCTTTTAATTATCACTTTGCGAAAACCACTGAACTTACAAAAGTTTCCCGCAAAAAACAATACAACCTAAATGACTGGCTTTGGAATTTGTTTTGGCGCTCACCTGAATGTATTGATCTAGCTCCGCTAACAGGCTGCTATAAAATTGATTTTTGGCCACAGCCTTGGCATAAAGCTGAGCGTAAAGATGCTTTAAGATTATCAGCATGTTTTATTCAAGGTGCTGACTTACATCTAGTTCATGAACAATTACATATTCCTGAAGCAACGATTCGTCGTTTTATTGCTGCCTGTATGGCTGCAAATAACGGACGTTTTATTACAGCGGCAGATTGTGGTTATCAAAAACCACAGGAAACTTTACTCACTCGTTCGCAGGATATCGCTGAAGAAGATACTGGTATTAAAAAAATCTTTGGAAAATTAAGAAAATACTTTGGACTATAAATTATGATCCTTCAAAAATATAAAATTGTTTTTGCAGGGAATATGGGAGCTGGTAAAACTGAAGCAATTCAATCTATCTCTGAAATTCCCGTTTTATCCACCGAAGCATTTAATACCGATGTATCTTCACATCAAAAAATGCTCACAACTGTTGGTATTGATTATGGTGAAATTACCATTGATCAAGATGTAAAAGTTGGCTTGTATGGTACGCCCGGTCAGTCTCGCTTTGATTTTATGTGGTCAATTATCTGTGATAATTCTTTAGGCATTATTTTATTAATTGATCATAGTCTGGAAAATTCAATCGAAGAACTTGACCATTATTTATCTGTATTTCAGAAACTCGGTCAAAATATCGTCATTGGAATTACTCATGTCGATGAAGAAAAAGACAAGCCAACTTATATTTATCGAGACTGGCTGAAAGAGCACCAATTCATTAATCCATTATTTTTTGTTGATGCACGCGAAAAAGAGGATATTTTATTACTTGTAGAATCGATTATTGCTAATGCTGAGGTCAATTTAGTGTCTTAATTCATCAAAAAAGGAGAACAATATGCTAGAACAACCTAAAAATCAAAGAATGGCTCCAGAAGAACTCATTAAAATTGCCAAAGCCGAAGCACAGGATATTTTAGTTAATACTCGTGGTGTAAACTTTATTATGATTTGTTCAACAGATGGATTTGCACTTGCAACATTAACTAAAAAGGAAAATTTTAATAATAGTAAAATCGCTGCGGTAAGTAGTTCAATTCTCGCCATGATTAGTGCATTTTTGCATGAGATTAATCTCACAGGTTGTCATAGTATTAATCTTGATGCTGAAAATGGAAAAGCAGTTCTCACATCTATTCTTGCACCCAATCACCCGATGCTATTTGTCACATTATGCAATAAAGATATTTTATTGGGTCAACTTTTATTTAGTTTAAAGTCTGCATCAAGTACGTTGATCGAAGCAGATAAGAAATATTCTAAACGCTAATTGCATTCATCAACTTGACTGTTTTACTGATTTTTTATTACACAATTTGGATAAGCTCTCACCTTTTAGATAGCAGCATGCTTAGATCCCTGTTCAATCCGTACAAGTACTTATTGAATGGAGGATGCTTGCATGACAGACTAAGAAAAATTTGTTTAAAAATGGATTGATTTTTTCCCTGAATATCAATTCTTTCATGATATTCGTCAAATACTTACCAAACATGAGTGATTCAATTTTAAAAAACTCTGGATTTATACTTGTTTGATTGAATAACAGTGCTTATGAGTCTATCAACAGATTGTACTAATATGAGCAACAATAGCGTATCTATCCTGAGATAATTTTTACAGAGCAATAGGTTGTTGTCTAATACAAAAAGACCTGCAAATATGCAGATCTTTCTTATATATTCATTATTTATGGTGTTGTTCGAATAAGTAATAAATCACTAAACCACAAAGAATCGACCAAAAAGCAGCGCCAATTCCCCATACACTCATACCACTTGCAGCAATCAAAAATACCACGAGCGGTGATAATGATTGAGCTGATTGGGAAAATGCTAACTGAAATGATGATGAAATTGCCGTTAGCAATGCCAAACCTGCCAAAGCAACAATCACAGCTTTAGGAAATGTGATAAATAAGTTTAAAAATGTTGTCGCAAAAATACCAAAAAGAATATAAATCACACCTGCCGAAACAGCAGCGATATAGCGTTTTTTAGGATCAGGATGTGCTTCATCTCCTGCAACAATTGCCGCAATCATTGAAGAAGGGTTGATATTATGACATCCAAAAAAAGAGGCAAATATAGAACCTATACCACATAAACTAACGACACGATTGACAGGAGGCGTATAGCCTGATGTTTTTAAAACAGCAAAACCAGGCAAATACTGTCCTGTTAATGCCAATATCGTAAGAGGCAATGAAATATTCAGAATACTCTGTAAGCTAAAAGTTGGCATTGTCCATATAGGGATTGCAAGTTCAATTTTTAGATTTTCAAAATGGGTTTGCCCCAATAAGAAACAAACAATAATTCCGATAGCAAATACCACAGCAACTGCCCAACGGGGTGAAAATCGTCTGACGATAAAATAGCTTATCACCATAATACCGACTAAAATGGCATTTTCTTTGGCAGCATGAATCAAACCAAAGCCAAATGAAACCAAAATTCCTGCATTTAATGACGAGGCTAAAGACAATGGAATAAATCGAATAATCTTCTCTAATAAACCCAACCAACCAACGATACTAATAATTAAATTTGAAACAATAAAAGCTCCAATAGCATCCGAAAATCTCACACCATTTAATGCAAGAATTAAGAATGCTATACCTGGTGTTGACCATGCTGTAATGATCGGAATACGATAGTATAGGCTGGCAATAATCGTCGTGATTCCTGCCATAATTGAATATGACCATAACCATGAAATAATATGAGCATGTGATAAATGTGAATTTTCAGCCACTTGAAAAACTAACACAGTAGGGCCAGCATAGCCGACAATTACAGCAATAAATCCTGACAAGATAGCTTGCCATGAAAAATCGAGTTTAAATTGTCTAAATGATTTCAATATGATCTGATTATTCATGATCATCACATTTTCCTTTACTCGGGTTTAAATTTTATTCAAAATTTATAATGATATTTTTATAGATAAAATATTTATAAAATAATTTTATAATTTAATAGGTATGTAGATGCCAAATCATTTTTATATAGAACTTCTTAAATTTGATCAAAAAATTAACACAATTTTTTATTTTTTGCAATCAGTAAAATTGATTAGCCATTAGATAAATGGCTGACTATTATAAAAAATTTATACTTCACAACAACCAAAAAGTATTAAGAATCTAATTTTTTAACCATCCACAAACTTAAATCTCTAACCTTCAATAATAAATATCCAGAAATTGCACCTATAATACAACCTAAAAATAGACCATAAAGATAAATTTTTATATTTCCAAAATAAATCATAGCGACAGGAATAACTGTTAATATTGCACCTAATATTGTACTAATCAGAATAATATTTCGCCTAGACTTCACTTCATGAAAAACATATAAATTCATGATTAATGTATAAATAACAGATTGGACGCCAGAAAAAATTAAAGAAATCGACACAGAACACATGAGCATATTCTTGATAAATGACTTAAATATATACTTTAACTCAAGCGAATCAGAAGACCTTAAAAAATCTAAAATAAACAATATAAATGACGTAAAAAAATTTGGAATCAAAACGCCAAAAATAATACACAAAAAAGAAATTTTCACTACTCTTCCCTAAATAATTTTTTTAAAAATGAAGTTTGGTATTGATTATGATTTCAACTTATATATTTGAATAGTTTTTACACATTCAATAATACGAAAGTATTTTGCTGCCTTAATAGGTCTATGTCTACTTATATCCTAAAATTATCAAGTGAGCCTCTAACACTATTTTGGTCACACATTGTCTGTAATATTTTGTTTTGTAGACAACTGTTCCAACAGAAACTTTAGTGAGTAGATCTAGTCCACAGCAACCTAGTTCTTTCTCGTTAAATTCTCTTCATTTTCAGGGAAATACTATTAGCTAAAAATGATGGTTCAATTTATCAGTACCTTATAATAACGAACTCGCTTCTTTAGATTCAACAAGACCCTATTTGCGTCTTTGCAGCACAACCTATCGACATCATCAAAAGAAAACTTGATCTATATCTTAGGCAGCACTGGTCATACGTGCTTGTGCGTGGCTCAAGACATATTCGATCGCCTGTTCCAATAATAGATTTCCTTCTACATAGGTATGTTCAGGGACTGCCAATGTTTCAGCAGGTGCTTGAACATACTGCCCGTGATACTGTGCAACTTCATCACTTAACTTTTCAAATAGCATATTTAAGGTTTTTGCCGTCATTTCTGGATGACACTGAAAACCAATCGCTTGTTGCTTATATTGATAAATCTGATGTGGGCAAGCGGTATTGCCTGCCAATAATATTGCTCCTTGTGGTAGCTCAAAGGTTTCCGAATGCCATTCTAGAACCTGCACTTGCTCAGGAATCTGCCAAACTGTTTGAGCATCCAGATCTGCAACCTTATAAATGTTGTGCCAACCACGTTCTTTCTCAGGATTTTTACTGATTTTCGCACCTAGTGCCTTGGCAATCAGTTGCCCCCCTAAACATAGCCCGATTGCAGGCTTTCCTGTTGCCAAATATTGCTGAATCCATTCAATTTCTGTGGTGAGCCACGGATAAACTTCATGATCATTCACACTCATCACACCGCCCATAATCATGAGTAAATCCACATCTTCAATTGCAGGCAGTGCCTGTAGTTCTAATGCAGTTTGAAGTGGTAAGGCAAAAAATGCGGTTGCGCTAATCTCGGCTTGTCGTTGTTGAAAATAGCTTAAACAACTACCAAAGCCTTCACCTTCAATATGTTGAAAATAGTGCACGCGTAATGCTTTGCTCATAAAAAAACCTTTATTTTTTTCATTAAAAGAATTATATTTTCCCTATGGTAAACTTAAATTAAGATGACAGCTATCATAATCTGTCATGTTTATCAAAAAAAATGCTATAACAGATATTTCTTGTTTATCATCTTCTTATGCAAGTTGCTGTTTTATTGAGCATTTAATCAGTAACTTGACCTTTTAAAATACGAAATTAACCGATCCTGACCTTGCAGCATCAACAACTTGTGCTACATTAAAAACAACAATTAGACCTAAGAGTGCAAACTCCAAGAGAGGCTAGAATGAAACGTGTGATTGCTTGTATTGATTCCTCACCCTGTATTAATGCCATTGCAGATGCGGCGGCATGGGTTGCGAAGCAGACACATCGAGAGCTGGTGCTATTACAAGTTTTGGACTATTACCCTGCCAGTTATCATTTAGGGGAAATTAGTGGCGTGATTGGCTTTGAAAGTAACGCCATGCTACTCAAAGAACTTGCCGAATTAGAACAAAAACAAAGCGAACTTGCGATCAACTATAGTAACAACTTGCTGGCGCATATTTCTAAAATGGTCAAGGAAAAGCATGAGATTGATGTCACCATCATCCAAGAAAAAGGCGACTTTCTTGAGCAAAGCTTTAATGTACTCCGAGAAGATGATATTGCAATTTTAGGTCGAGTGGGTGAACGTGCTGCTGAAAAAAATAAAGTCATTGGCAGTAATGTTGAAAACTTTATTCGAGGAGCAAAATGTACGGTCATGACCATTGGTGATCATTTTAAAGCACCCACTCGTTTTATTTTCGCCTATGAATACTCACCAACCTGCCTAAAAATGATGCGCCGCATTGCAGAAAGTGACTTACTACGTCAACTCCAATGCCATTTACTCTATGTTGGTGATCATCCTGATGTATTGACTGAACCCGCTGAATTTTTAAAATCACAAGGGCTAGATGTTGTGGTCGAAGCCCGTTATGGCGATGTTGCGGAAAGCATTATGGAATATCAACGCCAACACGGCATTCAACTGGTCTTACTCGGGGCATTTAGCCACAGCAAAATCCATCAATTTTTCTTGGGTAGTATTACCACGACCATTTTCCGAAATTTGAATGTGCCTATGATTGTCGCAAAATAATTGGGGAAAGTTGTCCATAGTTATCCGCATAATCTGTGGATAACTCTATGGACAGAACATCTAAGTTATTTATTATTATCAATAAAAAGCAATTGGTGATTTTTTGTTACATCTGCCATTATTTGACAATTGCGATGGCAAAACCGTCATGACCTTTGCTGCCAACTGTTTGCAATGCCGTGCAAGACAATAAACGTGGATGATCTTGAAGTGCAACAAATGTTTCACGAATTCCCTCAATACTTGGCTTGTGATTGTCAGGGTTAATAATATCGCCTGCACGAATCACATTGTCGAGTACAATCACCGTACCTGAATGTGAGAACTGTAAACTCAATTCTAAATATTCAGGATAGCTTTGCTTGTCAGCATCAATAAAAATAAAATCAAACGGTTCGGTACTGTCTGGCAATCCACGAAGCACATCCGCTGCACGCCCGACTTTTAATTCAATTTGAACAGGATAATTGGCTTGATCAATATTGCTTTGAGCCATTGCTGCATGGGTATCACGCCCTTCGATTGTGAGTAAATAGCCATCTTCAGGCAATGCTCGCGCTAACCATGCCGTGCTATATGCAGCAAACGTTCCTAACTCTAAAACTCGTTTGCAATGATTCATCTGAATCAGCATTTGCAGCAGCATACCTTGATTGGGTGCAACTGCCAGATGATTTGAAAGCCCATGTTCAATGGTATTCTCAACGATTGTTTGCAGTTTTGGATCTTCAGAAATTAAATGTGACTCGATATATTCATCTAACGCTGTCCACATTTGTTGCATGATTGGCTCACCTTATTTACGATCAAGCCATTGTATACATTTATATCCCGAGTTCAATTTTTCATAAAAAAAAGAGACCAAAATGATCTCTTTGCACGATCCCATCGTACTTGAATTTTACAGGCTACACATCGAAGAACCGCGACTTAAGTTAGGCCCCCAAGTACGGTAACCTTGCGTATCGATATGGATTTGACCCGAAGCATATAAACCCAAGCCCATATTTAAGCTTTGTCCATACTGTGTCCAAAATTGGCATAACTTAAACTTGGTATCTGCAATAAATGCCAAATCTTCAGGCTGTGGATACTGTGGACCAATTCTAAAATCAATGGCTGAGTTAAATAAATGACGTGAAGAATTGGCGCCACCTGCACACTGATTGGTTGGCAAATCACGATAGACCGAGGTCACTTCAAAATCAGTGAGCACTTTAGTCGCAACTAAATACTTAAATATACGTAAAGTTGCGACCTGATTATGCCAAAGTTCGCGATTTGGCACAGCATACTCAGAACTGCCACATTTTTGCCAGTCACGCGCGCTACGCAATAACTCAAAAGCAGGCACAATATTACCGACATTATTTTGATCTAAAAAACGCTCGTATTCATAAGCACGCTGGCGATTTTCCCCTTGAGAAAGCCAAAGGTTATAAGATGCAGGGACAATTTTTGGGGGGACAGGGCGCTCAGTCTTGACCTGTTCTTCTGGGATGTGAATACGCTTACCCATTTGCGAATAATTGTAGCCTGTCTGTTGCGTTGTGGTGGTACAACTCACCAAAAAAAACGAAACCACACCTGTGGCAAACAGGTGTTTTGATACAGATTTAATCATTGAAAATAAAACAAAGGAGCGGGATTGTGGCTATTGTACTGCAATCCCGACTTGCAAAATTGGATTTTTTTAAACGAAATGTGAATGTTTGGTATAAAAAAAGATCAGCATTTGCTGATCTTCCAAACTTACTTTTCTAAGTATTGTAGTTTGTCTGTCTTACCGTTCCACTCTTCGCGATCTGCGGGTTGATCCCCGATTTGTGTAATGTTTGGCCATTTTTGCGCAAGTTCAGCATTGAGTTCGATGAACACTTCCTGACCTTCTGGCAATTCATCTTCCGAGAAAATTGCATTGGCTGGACATTCTGGTTCACACAATGCGCAGTCGATACATTCGTCTGGATTAATAACGAGAAAATTTGGACCTTCATAGAAGCAGTCTACTGGGCATACTTCAACGCAGTCTTGATATTTACATTTAATACAGTTTTCAGTGACAACAAAGGTCATGGCGACAGCTACCTAAAAAATATGGTTTCGTTCAATTGCGCTATTGTAGGCAAAAAACCAAGCAACAAACAATTCCTTTTATTGATATTAATTATATAAAAGGCTGTTAATTTGAAATAAAACTGATTGATTCTCATTCACAACCAGTTTTACTCTATTTTAACTTATTTATTGCACTGATTTTTTAGCTAATGCTTTTAATTCATACAGTTGCTCAAGTGCCTGACGTGGCGTCAGATCATCAACATCGAGCTTTTGCAGGTAGTCTAATGCAGGTGAAGCGACCACAACTTCAACCGTTTTTTCGACAATTTCAATCTCGGGTTCAATTTGCATAAACAGGTCATTTTGAACAGAAGCCTGCAAATGCTGCTGTTGCTGTTTTTCCAAAATCTTCAGACGTTTTTGTGCATCCTTGATTACCCCGACTGGAATTCCTGCAAGTTTTGCCACTTGTAAACCATGACTCTGACTGGCTGGGCCCTGCTGCACTTTATGCAGCAAAATGAGCTGACCATTCAGTTCTTTTGCCGTGACATGGTAGTTGTCAATCCCTGCTTCTTGAGCCAGTTCGGTCAGTTCAAAATAATGCGTGGCAAATAGGCATAGACATTTCACACGCTTGGTCAAATCAACTACACACGCCCAAGCCAGTGACAAACCATCATAGGTACTGGTTCCACGCCCAACTTCATCCATAAGCACCAAGGACTGATGTGTTGCATGATGCAGAATTTGCGAAGTTTCAGTCATTTCCACCATAAAGGTCGATTTACCTGTTGACAGGTCATCCGCAGAGCCAATACGGGTAAAGATACGGTCAATCGGCCCAAGCTGTGCAGCCTGCGCAGGCACAAAACTACCGCAATATGCGAGCAGGCTAATCAGGGCTGTCTGACGCATAAAGGTCGACTTACCCCCCATGTTTGGCCCTGTAATAATGGCCATACGATGCTGTACATCCAAGAACGTATCGTTAGGTGTATATGGTGCTTTATTGAGTGCTTCTACCACAGGATGGCGACCTGCGCTAATCTTAATGCCAATTTCAGGACTAAAGCTTGGACGTGCCCATGTATATAAGCGTGCCTGCTCGGTAAAGTTACTCAAGACATCGACTTGTGCAATGGCTGCACTCATCATCTGCAAATTGGCAATGTTTTGACGTAAGGTTTCCAGTAAAGCTTCAAACAGCATTTTTTCACGGGCTAAGGCACGTGATTCACTCGACAACACCTTATCTTCAAAACCTTTCAGTTCAGGCGTGATATAGCGTTCTGCATTTTTCAAGGTCTGACGGCGAATATAATCCGCAGGGGCTTGCTCCGCTTGGGCACGCGTCAGCTCGATGTAATAGCCACTGACACGGTTATAACCAATTTTGAGTGTATTAATCCCTGTACGTTCACGTTCTTTAATTTCTAAATCAATCAGGAATTGTCCTGCATGATCACGAATTTGACGAAGTTCATCCAGTTCAGTGTCGTAGCCTTCTGCAATGACATTCCCATCACGTAGCAATACAGGTGGATGTTCAACAATCGCCGCCATGAGTTCTTGATGGAGTGCTTTAAAATCGCCAAGCTGCTGATCTAATTCAGTTAAAAGTACTGATTTTTGCGACTGAATCACAGGCTGTAAGGCATGACGTAACAGTGGAATCTGTGCACAAGCATGGCGCAACTGCACCAGATCACGCGGACGAGCGCTGCCCAGAGCTACACGACTTAATACACGTTCAATATCACCAATTTCTTTCAGCACCAAACGTACAGGCGTTTCATGATAGCCCTGCAACAACTGCTCAATCGCATCTAAACGTTGATCAAGCAATACCGTATCTCGAATCGGCTGCATGAGCGTGCGGCTAAGCAAGCGTCCGCCCATTGCGGTTTGACAATGGTTAATCAGTTGAAATAAAGACGTGCCATGTTCAAATAACGGCTCAATAATTTCCAAGTTACGGCGGGTCACAGGGTCAAGTGCGATAAAATCACTCGACTGCTCCAGTTGAATCGAACGGATATGTGGCAGCGCAGTTTTTTGAGTTTCTTTGGCGTAGTGAATTAATGCTGCCGCAGCCGCTTTTGCTAGGGGTAAATGGTCAATCCCAAAGCCTGACAAGGTTGCCACTGCAAACTGGTCACACAAGGTTTTTTGGGCATTATTTAAATTGAAGTCGACATTTGGGCGTTTGGTCACTGGACAATCGAGTTGTCTTTTGATGACTTCTAAAATATTTTGATCAACAAGATCTTCATCGATCACGATTTCACTTGGCATTAAACGCGCCAAATCAATTGGTAACTGTTCAGCCGTGTAGGTTTGTTGTTGAACTTTAAAAATACTGGCACTTAAATCCAGTAAAGCAATCCCGATCTGATTCTGCTGAATGCATAAAGCAACCAAATTTGAGGACTGATAGCTGCCAAGTAAGGCATCATCCGTCAGAGTACCAGGTGTTAGAATACGAACCACTTTACGTTCAACAGGTCCTTTACCTGTCACCTCACCGACCTGTTCACAGATCGCAACCGTTTCACCTGCCTTGACCAAACGAGCCAAGTAACCTTCCGCCGCATGATATGGCACACCTGCCATTGGAATCGGTTCACCATTGGTTTTGCCACGATGGGTTAAGGTAATTCCGAGTAATTTTGCAGCTTTACGGGCATCGTTAAAAAATAATTCGTAGAAGTCCCCCATGCGGTAAAACACCAAAGCATGTTGATGCGCCATTTTGACTTTTAGGTATTGCTGCATCATTGGGGTATGGGAGGAAAGATCAGCCATGATTTTACTGTCTGTCATATCAATTCATGCCTTTAAAGTTTCAAAATTAAAATGCGTAAACGTTTGGCTTACTGACCAATGCAAGTGGCGCATTTTAGCAAAAACTCACTGTCTGCCACACCGTCAAGCGAAATAATCTCAACAAATGCCTAAAACCTCAGCTTGGATGCTCTGATCTTTTTCGCTAGAATGCCTGCTCTGAAAATAAATCATTTTAAAATAATGAATAAATACAATTTTTTAGTGCTTTTGTGTTTAAGCCTGAGTACGGCTGCTTGTCAAAAAACTAAACCTGACTCCACAAAAACAGCTACGCCTGAAACGACAACTGAAAATCATGTCACAGTCCCTAAACCTATTGATCCTGCTCAAAAATGTCAAGATCTTGATCAGCAGCTCAAGCAATACATTCAGCAAGGCATCACACCTAAACAACTGATTACATTTAACACTGAGTTAAAAGCATGTGTTGCTCATATTCCACTGGAGCAGCGTTATGCATGGTTAAATGCAACTGACAAGCTTTATTCAAAATTTAGAGAACAATATGAATCTCAAAGCTTGTATAGCTATCTTGAGTTAATTCAACCCATGTATGAACAAGAGATCCGTGAATCCAAATCGCCTACACAACATAAAGTAATGCGAGAACAGCTGACTCAAAAACGTCAGCAGGCTTTGGCTAAGCTCACTGATCAACAACGTTTGATTGTTCAGCATTTAAAAGAACTTTATTTAGATGTGTTTTGTGTTGAAGGGCTTGATTTTATTATTACCCAACATCCACGTTATAACACTGAAATATTTGCACCACATCTTCCTAAAGCCGACCAAGTTTACTTGAAAAACGCCTTAGCAGAATATGATGGGGGAAATGTTGATGTAGATGCAGGTTTATCAATCAGTTTTGATGAAGTGGCGAAACGTGTAATGATTTGGGATAAGTATCAATCTGACTTTCCAAACAGTCATTTTTATGCAACTGCCAATGAAAATTTACAATACTATCGACGCTTATTATTGCTCGGTCTTGAAAATACGCCTGTGATTATAAGCTATGATGATCCATCGATCTTTGTCGACCCTAATGCCCTGCGTGCGATTACCCAAGTCAGTCAAGCACACTCTAGTTCTAGCCCGATTGCACAAAAATTCTTAAAGATTATTCAACAGAATCAAGCCGCATGGCAACAATTACATACAGAAGATGTCAACCAAGAAACGCGACAGCAGAATCAGCAAGAATTTTTTGATAAAGTTCACAAACAAGTAGAAGCCTTGCTTGATCAAGCAGATGCCTCAACCAAATAAATAATACAACCTACGAACTGGATTTTTCCAGCTCGTCATGTCGTTAACTCAAGGACATTGAAGAAAAGCGCATCACTTTAGAAAGTAGTTCTTGTTTACTGCCTACGTCCGCTTTTTGAAAGATATGCCGCACATGAGTTTTAACGGTAGCCAGACTGGAAAAAATGGTATTGGCAATTTTGAGATTATCAAAACCCTGACAAATATATTTTAAAATTTCCAGTTCCTTACGCGTCAAGCCAAAGGTTTCCTGAATGACCTGATATGGAATTGCCTGATAAGAAAATAAGTGATTGGAAAATGCATACAGACTTTCAATCATGGCAAAGTCTTGGGTTGAGAAATCACGCTGTTCACGAATCAGACTGACTCCACGCACAGGACGCTGCTGATCCAGATAAATCAGTTCGATATGATCCTGAATCTGCCATTTATGCATAAATTGGGCATACTCAGCATTAATTTTTCGGGTTTTTAACGCACAACAATGTAATTTGTTTTCAACCAAGACCTGAAAATGCACAGGGTCACAATACTGTTTTTCTGAGACATATTCATCGAGTGAAATCTGTTTCACTCCCTGATGATAAAAGTTCTCTGCCCGCTCACCGCTAATATCATATGAAATAAAACCATCAATCGGCATAACACGTTGTACTGCTTGAATAAAATGATCTGTAAAACCAATCCAGTTGATTTGATTCATATCCTGTTCCCTCCTAGAACTGACAGCATGTCCATCATGCTGCCAGATAACACTCCACGCCTGCGTTTAAGCTTGTGTCACATGTACCGATTGTTTATGAGTAAATTGCAATAAACCATCTAGACCAAATGAAAAACCCAAACCTGAAAGTTTCCAACCACCAAATGCTGCCGATGGAGACAAATCACCATGACTGTTGACCCAGACTGTGCCTGTTTCCAGTGCTTCAGCAATCGCTTGTGCTTTATCCAAGTCCTGCGTCCAGACTGAACCACCTAGACCGTATTCGCCTTGGTTGGCTTTTGCCACGACTGCATCGACATCACTAAATTTAACAATTGGTAGTACAGGGCCAAACTGCTCTTCATCAAGCAAAGCAATACCATCTTTTACGTTGGCAACCAATGTTGGTGCAATAAAATAGCCCTGTTCAGGATGTGTCACGCGCTGATTGAGAATTTGTCCACCATTGGCAATGGCATCATCCAAAATGTTTTTGACTTTTTGATACTGAACGCGGTTTTGCACTGGGCCAAAAGTGGTATTGGCATTGAGTCCATCGCCCACCACTTGCTGATCGGCAATTTCCACCAGTTTTGTAGTTAAGGCATCATAAACTTTTTCATGCACATACAAACGCTTTAAGCAAGCACAAGTCTGACCCGCATTTAAAAATGCTGATTGGAAAATCTTGCCTGCAACAGCATCGACATCCACATCATCAAGTACAATTCCGACATCATTACCGCCAAGTTCAAGTACCACACTTTTTAGCGATGCAATCGAGCCTTGTAAAATGTGCTGACCTGTACGGGTTGAACCTGTAAACACCACTTTATCGACTTGAGGGTGTTCGCTCAGGGTTTTGCCCACTTCGCCAGTCCCCAGCACCAAATTACATACGCCTTTTGGAACGACTTGGTTAATGATGTCCACCAAACGAATCGTGCTTAATGGCGTAAATTCTGAGGGTTTATTCACCACACAGTTTTTGGTTTTCAAAGCAGGAATAATGTGCCATACCGCAATCATAAATGGCCAGTTCCAAGGTGTAATGGAAGCCACCACACCCAATGGACGGTTATAAACATTGACCTGTTTGCCTGTTGGCTCAACATAATGTTCAACAGGAATTTCAAGTTGGGCAATGTGTTGAATCCACAATACGCTCAAGTCCACTTCGAGTTGAGCCAAAAACAGTGGTTTACCCTGTTCTTGGGTAATGAGCTCAGCAAGGCTAGCTTTTTCTGCCTGAATTTTGTCGGCAATTTGCAATAAAAGCTGTTGAATGTGCTGATCATCGGTCTTTTTCCAGCTTTTAAATGCCTGACATGCCGCAGCGATTGCCAAGTTGACTTGCTCAACAATTGCTGAAGCCACTTCTGCCAAGACTTGCTCGTTGGCAGGGTTAAGAACTGCAACTTGTTCACCCTGACCCTGTACCTGTGCACCATCAATAATTAAACTGGTGTTCATAACTTCACATTCCTTTTACTGAGATCAGTCCCCTGATCTAGAGTTGTTGAGTAACCTGTTCCACGGTTACATCAAAATATTGCATTGAAAGAAGAAACCTTTAGATCAACCGATCTGTGTCTTGGTTGATTGTTCTTGTCAAAACGAGACATCTTTTTCATCAAACCTGATTTTAAATTAATATAAAATCGTAATTTTGTAAATATATTAACTAAAATCAAATTTCCACATTTAATCCAAGTTAATATATTAATTATTTAACTTTTTACACATATTTAAAAGACTCAATTTAAAATTAAGATTTTAAATCTAGTGCCAATTCAACTCGCCCTTTACGCTGTAAATACAATCCATAAGCCACGCCCAATGCTGTCCAAATTACCCCTAAAATCAAGGCGTCATGCTGCATATTGGCAAATACTGCCAGTACAATCACAATGCCAAGCATAGGCACACAGACATGTGGTAGGAAACGGCGCTGTGGGTTACGTAATCCCAAATGCACCAATACCGAAACATGCAGCAATAGAAAGCCTGCCAATGCGCCAAAGTTCACAAACAGTGCCAAGGTATCAACATGGTCTTTCATGATCAGTGCCACGGTTAAAGAAATTAAGGTAGAAACAATCATGGCAACATGCGGAATCTGCGTGCGTGGATGAATCTTGGCAAGTGCTTCAGGCAGTTGTTGATTTCGCCCCATTGCAAACAATACCCGCGCTACACCGACTTGCATCGGCAAGGCATTGGTAAAACTCACAAAAATTGTGGTCAACCATGCAAAAACCAGTGCTGCCCAAGTTCCAATTTGCTGAGTGAGAATTTCATAGATCGCTGCGGCAGGGTCATGAATGTGTAAACCTGCTGCCAGATTCCCCACAAACCAAGTGGAGACAATAAAGATCGTGGCGCTAATCAACAGCACCAACATAATCGCCTGCCCGACCAGTTTGCGACTATCACCTTTCACTTCTTCTGACAGCGTGGTAATTGCATCAAAGCCCAAGAAGGCAATAATGCAAATTGAGGTCGCAGCAAAAACTTTTTTCAAATCAAAAGTGTCTGCCTGATAAATCGGGGCAAGGCTCAAACCGCCTGTCCCTTTGCCATGATGCAAAGCGATGTAAGCGAATACCAGTACACCCACAATAATCACAAACTGGACTGCAACACTGGTCAGGCTGACTTTAGTGGATACTTTGACCCCACGCCAATTCACAAAAAAAGCAAATGCCACCAGCAATAAAATCCATACAGCACGACTAATCGATGGCATTAAGGTTTGCATGCCAATTGACATTAAAATAAATACCAATGCAGGAATCAGTAGATAATCCAGTAAAATCAGCCAGCCCGCCAAGAAACCAGCAAAGGGGCCAAGTGCCATTTTGGCATAAGCATAGACTGAGCCTGCCTGTGGCTGTTCACCTGCCATCATGGCGTAGCTTTTAGCGGTAAAATAAATGCAGATTGCACCCAAGATATATGCCAGTGTGATCAAGCCACCTGAGGCATCCCAGACAAAACCGAAGGTTGTTAATGCTGCGATCAATGACAAATAGGCTAAGCCATATGCCACCAAATCGATTAAACCCAATGAGCGTTTCAGCCCTGATGCTGACTCATGCACTTGTGCCATCCGCTACTCTCCATATTTTTAGATGCGCTGTGCTGTGACAGCTCAAAATCCTGTGTGCTTAGCCTGATTTAAATCCCTGTCAATTTAGTCCTCGACTTTAGCGATATACGCATTAACCAACGGCAAATAACTTGCTAAGATACAACTCAAATTTAAGTGCTATGGAATCTCAGCAATTGCTTAGTTTTAAAGTCAATAAATGCTCAATTCAGGGTGTGAATTTATTATTGACACAACAGATTTGGAAAATCTTGTAAAAAAACGACATGGATGGACGCATGCAATTAGATAACAATCAGGCTGCTGAGGATCGAAGGAATCGACTCTCCCAGTTATCAATGCACTTACAGATTTTGGTGATTGTAGCTGCACTTCTACTCAGTGGCTTGCAAGGTCTGCGCTACTTAGAACAGCAACGGACACAACGCTTGAACCTAGATTGGCGCAGTGTGAACTATGTCGATCAGCAATTTTATTTTTATATTGAACCTCGTTATGTGGCTCGAAAAAATGGGCAAACTCGAGATGGTTATCTAATCTCGATTTATGACTTAGACAAGCATGTTGTGTTATACAAACAACTGATGAAACACCCATTATTTGACCCACAACCCCTACTCAACCATCCACAGAAAATTACCCAACTCCAGCTGTTTCAGGGACATGATCCCAAGCGCATACAAAGCAATCAAACCGAGTTCAATCAAGCACAACTCGTACTTGCAGATGGCAAGTTTGAAACATTGCAAAATAGCATCTTGCGTAAAGACAATGCAGGACTACGCCAACATAATCAAATTTTATTTTGGAGTTGTTATCTGTTTATTTTGCTCAGTAGTGGACTGATCTTTTTTGTCTTTTCACGTCAAATCCGTACGACAAAGCTGCTGAAAAATCCATTAGTTTTATTAATTCCCATTGCACTGTACAGCGTGATAACCGCCAGTGCTGTTGTATTGCAACGCCTGAGCTGATCGCTTTGGCACTATCTTTGCTTTAACTCCCGCTACTTGGCTGATGGTGAATGGATGATGTCTGTCTTAACCCGCACAATTTTTACTGAACAACCTTTTTTTGTGTTCTGTTCGCGTCTGCATCAACAGCGTCGTCAGGTCAATCATCCTTTGATTTCAGACTATTACGACTTGGAACTTGCTGATACACAAGATCAGGTGATTGCGATTCCAGATGGCTGTGTCGATATTTTATTTGAATGTAACACTAGCCAAAACCATGCATGGATTTGTGGGACAACCTTAAGTGCCAAGACCGTCCAGTTACATGCGGGTATCCATTATTTCGGGGTGCGTTTTCACCCAGGCGTAATTCCACAGTTTCAACAACTTGCTGCACATGAGTTGCTTGATCAAGAATACAAACTACTGGATATTCTTCCGCAAGCCGAGGGTCTAATCGAGCAGATTCTAGAACATACCCAGTTTGAACAACGCATCCGTTGCTTTGAGCAATTCTTAAATCAACATCTGTTACATGCGCTATCCGATATTAGTCTGGCAGTGCTGAAATGTATTTATCGCTCAACTTCACAATTTAAAATCAAGGAATTGGAACAACTGACAGGTTATTCTTCACGACATATTCAGCGGACGTTTAAGCAAGATACGGGGTTATGTCCCAAATCGTTTTTTAATATGATGCGTTTCCAGTCTGCAATTCATCATTTACAGCACTCAGTGCAGCACAGTATTTCAGATTTGGCGTATGACTTAGGCTATAACGACCAGTCACATTTCAGCAAAGATTTTAAAAAATATGGCAATACCTCTCCACATGCTTTTTTGAGTCAGGTACGTCTGTATGCAGATCAAAGGCTGTACTCTTAATCACAGCCTGAATTCCCATTTTTCTTTTGAGATGTGTTTACACGAGAAACTCATCATGCAAAGCCTAATTGTTTTTTCTTGGTGCAAAATGCTTTATTTTAAGGCATACCTTTTTTAAAAAAATTACATCTTTTTATTATTTAATATATTAACTAAGTTTGTTTCTTGTCATAATAATCACTCCATAGTCCATCGAGAAATAGTCGTGGCAACCTCCTCAAAACGCCTGATTTATTTATTGGGTATGTTGGTGGCATTTGGTCCTTTGTCGATTGATATGTACTTGCCAAGCCTGCCAACCATTGCCCATGATCTGCATGCCAGTGCATCGCAAGTTCAACTATCGATTACCATTTTCTTTATCGGGTTTAGTTTGGGCATGCTGGTGTATGGCCCACTCTCAGACAGTCTAGGACGAAAACCACTGTTACTGGTCGGAATCAGTATTTATATTTTGGCATCATTGGGTTGTGTCTTTGCCTTTAATATTGAATCGCTGGTATTTTTCCGTCTGCTACAAGCGATTGGGGGCGCATCTGCTTCGGTGATTTCTCGGGCATTGGTACGTGATTTATTTCCACCACAGGAAACCCCGAAAATCTTGTCGTTTATGCATATCGTCACCATGATTGCGACCTTGATTGCACCGATTTTTGGCAGCATCATCATGCAGCTTTACCATTGGCAGGCGATTTTTATCTTTTTAAGCCTATTTTCCTGCCTGATTTTATATGCTGTGTATCAGCAAATTGAACATAAAAAACCCGTAGGCGTGGCGCATAATTTACTGGCGAATTACTGGCAGGTCATAAAAGTCAAACCAAGTTGGGGCTATATGCTGTGCTTGGGTGGAACTTTTGCAGGGATGTTTGCTTACATTACTGGTTCATCGTTTATTTTTATTCAGCAGTTTCATTTTTCTGCGACTCAGTATGCGCTGGTATTTGCATCCAATATTTTTACCATCATCGTATTTTCTTATTTAAATACCCGACTGCTCAAACGTTATAGTCCACAGCAATTGCTCAAAGTCTTTGCCAGTCTGACCTGCGCTGCGGGTTTGTTTTTATTGAGTTTGAGCCTAACAGCACATGATCAAGCAATTTGGATCATGCTTGGGCAGTGCTTATTTGTCGGCATGACAGGTGCAATCGGGGCAAACTCGATTGCCAGTCTGCTGCATTTATTTCCGAAACTAGCAGGCACAGCTTCAGCACTTGCGGTGTCCTTGCAATTTGGTTTGGGTGCTATCGCCAGTTATTTAGTGACTTTGTTTTATGTTGCCAACTCGACGCTTGCCATGACAGGTGTAATGGCTGCCTGTGGTGTCGTGGCATGTTGTAGTATTTTTTTGTTTCAGGACAAGACATGAACTCCAAAACATCTCCAAATTTATTCTTTAATTTAAAACCTGTGATTAATCTGCACACTGCACAGCAACTCACGCAAGCGGCACTGAATACTGCACGTAAATTGCAAATTGATGTGGTGATTTGCGTGGTTGATGCACAAGGAAATATGGTGAGTTATGCACGGATGGATAATGCACCTGTGGTCAGTTATGCCTTTGCTCAAAAAAAGGCATTTACCGCAACAGCACTACGACGTAGCAGTGCCGAATTTTCTGAATTGATGCAACCTGAACAGCGACTGTATGGCATGCAACATAGTGATGAACGCTTGCTCGGTGTGGGTGGTGGCTTGCCGATTTTCTGTCAGGGACAGTTGATTGGTGGCATTGGAGTCAGCGGTGGCTCGATTGCTCAGGATATTGAAATTGCACAGAGTGCCTTGTTTACTTGTCAGCTTTTAGCTTGTTAATGACATCGATATTTGATGGATGATTCTGCTACGGCTAACTGCAATGCTCAGACAAAACCTGACCATGATACGCCTTAATAAATTAAGCTTAACATAGCGATATGAGCCTTCTTCATTTGAAGGCTCAGGTCATACTTCAATACATTTTAAGAAATTGACAACGCTTTAATTCACTTTGCGTATTCATAACATTGAACCATAAAAAAACAGATACCTGATGGTATCTGTTTCCTTGGTTATGTCTTGAAGGTCACTACTTCTTCTCGCGCATAACCCTCCCTCTTTGGAGATGGGTCGTTTGTATAAAGGGGAGTTATACAAACCTCCAAATCTGAAGATGGAAGCTGTTACACCGCTGCAAAGTAATGCTTAATAAAGAAGTCGCTTTTAACTTCCCAAACGGTTGATGTGCCTTTGGCTGCGACAAAGAAATCCCCTGCGTTATAGTTGTGCGTTTCGCCTGTGCTTTCATCGGTAATGCTGAGTTCACCAGCGACAATTACAGCCTGTTCTGAAAATGGGTAGACCAAGCGATATTTACCTTGTTTAGTCCCAAAATAACCTGCGCTGATTGCATCAGTCGGTGCGCCAAGGGTCATTTTGCCGAAAATATCAACATTATGTTCGGTAAGTAACTCACCGCCCAAGTCGGTAATTTGTCCCCAAGCATCAAGGTCTTCAAGTTGCACTTGCGGATTGATTGTCACAAATGTAGTCATTGTCATTTCTCCATCAAAAAATTATTCAATTAACGTCTGCCCTGACCATAGCCTTTGATCTGATGCAGGAATTTGCCCAAAGTACACATGGTTGCCCGTAGTGAGTCTTTGTAAGGAATTTCAGGTTTCGACACCGAGCTGAGAAGCTGAAAATGCTCACTGCCACCGAGTACGCCCTGCGCCAAAATCTTGCAAATAATCTGGCTCGGCGTAACACCAAAACCGCAGTAACCTTGCACATAAAACACATTTTTCTGTTCGGTCAATGTGCCAATTTGTGGAAACAAATTCTTCGTAGAAGCCATTGGTCCACCCCATGCCAGATCAATTTTGACATCTGCCAAATACGGAAAGATCTTCAGCATCAGTTCACGATTCCACGCTTTTAAATCCTGTGGAATATAGTCAAACAGAGGTGTTGCCGCACCAAACAGCAAACGGTTTTCAGGGGTGACACGGTAGTAGTCAATTACAGGGCGAATATCGCTGTAAGCACCACGCATAGGACTAATCTGTTGAATCAGTTCGTCACTGAGCGGTTCAGTCATGAGCTGAAAGGCATAGGTGTTAATGGTGGTTTTATGCAGCGTTGGTTCAAGCTTGTTGAGAAAGCTGTCACATGCCCAAACCATTTTGTCCGCAGTTACCGAACCTTTTGCAGTACGCACTTTGATTTTTTTGCCGTACTCAATCTCGATGGCTGGGGTATGTTCAAAGATTTTCACACCATAAATTTCAGAGCAGGCTTTGGCTTCACCCAGCAACAGATTCAATGAATGAACCTGCCCACCGCCCATGTGTACTAAAGCACTTTGGTAAGCCGTTGAACCGACTACCTTTTTCACCTCAGCGCCTTCAACATAGTAAATGTCATCTTGGCTATTGGTGGCTTTAAACTGTTTTTCCCACGCTTTTAAAGTTTTGGACTGGCGTTGGTTAAAGCCCAAATAGGCATAACCATTGACAAAATCCGCATCGATTTTATATTTAGCTATACGTTCACGCATGATCTGAGGGCCAAGCTCACTCAGTTCAAAAATGGTGTTTAAACCCTCTTCCCCGACTTCATGTTTAATGTTGTCCAAGTCATGCCCAATACCTGCCATGACCTGCCCACCATTTCGCCCTGAACCACCAAATCCCAGATAGCGTGCTTCAAGCACCACAATATTTTTAACGCCATGTTCCGCAAGTTCGAGTGCGGTATGAATCCCTGAAAATCCACCACCAATAATCACCACATCCGCCTGAAGGTCAGCTTCAAGTTGCGGAAAGTTCAAATGATATTTTTTGGTCGAGGTGTAATAGGTTGCTGTTTCATCTGGATGCATAACCACTCCTTCTTTCTCTGCGGTATTCGCTCAGATCATTTATATTAGTTAATATATTAAATATATTTATAAACTACAATAATTAATTTATTAAGTAGATCTATATTTTCTACAAATTTATTAGACAGAAAAAGAAATAATATTTTAACAACCTTATTAAAAATAGAGACTTAAAATACAAATATGCATATGCTTGTTCGCTTTATTTGATAAATCACAACTCACCCGATCCCTAAAAATCATCCTTAAGGGTGATTTTTTTATATAAAAAAATCGTTATTTTCAATTTTCAGAGATTGAAATTTATTCAATAAAAGGAATGTTGATATGAAGTATTTGGGTTCATCTTTCATTTTGTTTTCATTTATGGGGCTTACAACACAACAGACTTTGGCAGCAGATGATTGGTTTTCATCAGATGCGTTTACGGTCACAGGGAATGTCACGCTAGCCACTGACTACCGTTTCCGCGGTTTGTCACAAACCAGCAATAACCCAAGTGTTCAAGGCGGTTTAACGCTGGCACACAAGTCAGGTTTTTATGTCAATCTATGGGCATCCAATGTTGACCTTGGTTTAGATGGCAACAGCATTGAAGCGGATTATTTCCTCGGCTACCAATGGAAAATTGACGAGAAGTCGACCCTCGATTTTCAATATATTGATGTGAACTATCCAGGCGCGATCAAAGATTATCATCCTGATTTTAGTGAATTTGCAGCGATTTATAGCCGCAGTGGTAATATCAAAGAAGGCGATAACATAACTTTGAGCGGTTATTACTCACCTGAATATGCTATGAAGTCTGGCAATGAAATGTATTTAAATGCCGCTTTTAGTTACCCGATTTACAAGTCGATTAATTTAATAGGCGCTGTCGGATATACCAAACTTGATAGCGTAGAAAAATTTCAGCAAGCCTATGGTTATGGCGACAAAGACCACTACATGGACTACAGAGTTGGCTTTAAAACCAATATCAAAGGCGTCGATACCGAATTGTCTTGGATTGATACTGATGTGAAGAATGGGCCAAAAACCACCGATGGTGCGGTCTATTTCAGTATCGGAAAATCTTTCTAAGACTAAACTTCCCCCTTTCTTTTCTAGGTGCAATGCCTAGAAAAGAAAGTTCTTGCTCTCTTGCACCATCTCTAAAAGCCATTTGTGAGACCTCCCCTATACCCTGCTCAAAATAAATCCAAAATAATTCTAGACACACCCCATTATAGTTAATATATTAAATATATAGTTAGCATATTAACTATATTCGAAGAATAATTTATGGATAAAATTACATGGATATTACAAATACCGCTCAGCGGACGACCGCAAGTGAAAGACGAGTTGCACTTGCTACAGTGATCGGAACCACCATTGAATGGTATGACTTTTTTATCTACGCCAGCGCTGCCGCACTCATTTTCAAAAATCTGTTTTTTGCCCCTGCGGGAAATAGCCTTGGCACACTGCTTGTATTTGCGACAGTCGGTATCAGTTTTCTGTTTCGCCCACTCGGTGCATTTTTGGCAGGTCATTATGGTGATAAATTTGGGCGACGTGCAGTTTTGGTCATTACGCTGATTTGTATGGGTTTATCCACCGCACTGATTGGGGTCTTGCCCACCTATGCACAGATTGGGATTGCAGCACCGATTGGCTTACTGGTTTTACGAATTATTCAAGGACTTTCTGCGGGCGGTGAATGGGGCGGCGCGGTATTGATGGCAGTTGAACATGCACCAAGTCACCAACGTGGACGTTTTGGTGCATTTCCACAAATTGGTGTTCCGCTTGGCTTGCTGCTGGCATCAGGCATGTTGGCACTGATGAGTGGTGTCGTTGCACCAGGTGAAGCTTTTATGGAATGGGGTTGGCGAATTCCATTTTTATTTAGTATTGTCCTTCTGTTTGTCGGTCACTGGATTCGTCGTTCAGTCGAAGAAAGCCCTGTTTTTGAAGAAATTAAACAACGTAAAAGCAACTCCAAAACGCCGATCAAAGATCTATTTAAACACCATGCTTTACTTGTAATTACTGCTGCACTGGTGTTTGCAGGCAATAGCGCGATTGGCTACATGACCACAGGCGGATTCATTCAAAACTACACCACCAACCCTGAAGGTTCGATTCATTTACCGCGTACTGCGATTTTAATGAGTGTGACTTTGGCATCGGCATGCTGGTTAGTGTTTACATGGATTTCAGGTTCTCTCTCTGACAAAATCGGACGTCGCAATACCTATATCTTGGGCTGGATTATTCAACTGGTTGGGGTATTGGCACTGTTTCCTTTAGTAAATATTGGTAGCATCTGGTCTGTTACGCTAGCCCTGTGTCTGCTTTCCATCGGAATTGGTATGACCTATGGTGCGCAGTCGGCATTTTACTCGGAGTTATTCCCTGCCTCAGTTCGTTTTTCAGGCGTGTCGATTGCCTATGCTTTAGGGGCGATTATGGGCGGTGCATTTTCACCCATGATTGCCTCTTGGCTCATTGGTGTGACCCATTCAACGCACTCAGTCAGTATTTATCTGGTATTCATGACTTTAATCGGTTTAGTTGCGACCTTGGCACTACGTGACCGCACAGGAATTCCGCTTGGGCCAGATCATGAAGAACAACAAAAACAACGCCCATTCTCTTGGCAAAAATAAAACCACACTCAAGACAAGTCTTAGCAGAATGAGGCTTACCTAATCTCTTCTCTAAACCTCAAAAATGAACGACACAAGGGGCAATGTCACAGCATTGCACCTACAAGGAATGTTTATGCAAAAAATCAATAAAAAGAACAGTGTTTTTATATTTTCAGCACTTAGCCTTGCGATTGCTATGCAACATAGCGCATGGGCAGATGATGATAATGATCATTTTAAAGTGATATTAAAAAATGCCTATATTGACCGTAACTACGACAGCAATACCGTGAAAGATACAGGCAGTTGGTCACAAGGGGCATCGTTATTTTATGATTCGCATTATCATGCCACACCCATCGATCAGCTTCAGATCGGGGTCGAAGCCACTGCCCAATATGCGGTGCGTCTAAGTCAAGACAAACACGTTGCCGATACTGTTTTACCTTTTGACAGCAGCACTCAAAAGCAAGCCGCTGATTATTTAAAATACGGTGGCACACTCAAACTCAAATACCAAAACACTGAAGTCAAAATGGGGGAACTCTGGCTGGACTTACCTGTGACGACGGTTGACCGCAGTCGCCAGTTATTGACCTCTTATTGGGGTGCAAATCTGCATTCGCAAATCAACGATGACCTGAGTGTTGAAGTTGGTCGCGTCACCAGAGTGTCTCCGCGCAATCAGGAAGGTTTCCATCATTTTGCCTACACCACAGGTGGTACAACCTATGATTCTGATGGTCTGAATTATTTAGATGTTCGTTACCGTGTCAGCCCAAATCTGAAAGCTGAATATTACTATGGCAATTTAGAAAACCTGTTCAACAAGCACTATTTGGGGCTAGATCACGCGTGGAAATTGCCAACAACAACCGATTTAACGCTGAATAGCAAACTGAAATATTTTAATTCGAAAGATAACAACTCACATTTCAAAATCGACAGTCAAAACATTGGCTTACTGGAAACCTTAAAATATCAGAACCATGCGGTAAGTCTGGGATATCAGCAGATTATTGGCGATGCTTACCCGCTGCCAGATGGCTATTTGCCTGAAACCTATTTTATTAACTGGAACGTGACAGGCTTTTTTAAAGCTAAAGAAAAGTCATGGCACTTTGTCTATTGTTATGACTTTAAAGATTACGTTCCAGGACTCAGTATGGTGCTGAAACATGTCTACGGTTACGGCTTTGAAACCACCGATCATCGTAAAAATAATGAGCAAGAATCCAATGTAATTTTAAATTACAACTTTCAGCAAAAAGCCTTACAAGGTTTGTCGATTCAATATTTATATGCACCTTATCGGATTCATTATGGTACTGATTTTGATGAAAATCGTATTTTCCTGACCTATGTGAAGAAGTTCTAACGAACCCAGTCACCTCATATCCACCTCAAAAACCTTATTCATGAATGCCAGTCTGTGAATCAACTGACTGGCTTTTTCTTTTTGAACTTTAAATTAACCTGATATAAAAACCTCATCCCCCAGATCAGGAAATCTGTTTCGACCCAATCTCTTTAATAAGATTCTTTTATTATTCAAAAAGCGCATTAGAGACCATCAAATAAAGATTGAAAGCATTTTCTTTTTGGAATGAGGAACACTGTTCAGCATAGCGATGAAGATAGCTTGATGATAGATGATTTTTAAATAGACCTTAGATTAGCATTTGAAGTGCAACACCATGTTGTTGCCATAATACCTGACTCGGACTTTTAAAGCCGAGTCTTTTTCTTGGCCGACAATTCAAACGCTGAGTGATTTCTGAGATATATTCATCCGTATAGTCATTCAAATCACTGCCTTTTCTAATATATTGCCTGATTAAGCCATTTGTATTTTCATTTGTACCTCGCTGCCAAGCACTATAAGGATCAGCGAAATACCAATCTATACCTAACTCCTGAGCAGTATATTCATGCAGACTGAACTCTTTACCATTATCCGCGGTAATCGTCTTTAACTGATCCTTGATCGGCTCAAGCAGACTGATTGTGGCTTGGCAAATGTCTTCTGCCTTGCGTGTACTGCACTTCTTTAGCCAAAGATAACCCGTCTTTCGATCTACAATTGAGACCAGTGATTGTTGGTGTTTCTTGCCAACAATTGTATCTATTTCTAGATCACCAAAGCGAGTCCGATGTTCTATTTCAATCGGTCTGTCATGAATACTTTTACGATGACTCAACTGACCACGGGTTTCAGGAGAGCCGTATTTCCTCTTTCTTTGATTGATGAAACGTAAATGATGAAAGAGTGTTCCACCTTGGTTCTTATTCTGTCGTATGAAGCGGTAAATTGAATGCAGACTGACTGGAACATGAGAAGCAATCTGTTCAGGGCTCCACTGGACATTAAGATAAGAGATAACTTCTGTCCAAATATCAAAAGGGATTCTTTGGGGATTGGAGCAATGCCGCTTTAAAGCCAATTTATGGGCATGTTGAGCAAAATAGCCATTTCTGGCTCGATTACGTTTGATTTCTCTAGAAATTGTGGAGGGTGAGCGATTTAATCTCCAAGCAATATAGCGCTTAGAAAAACCTTCGCGTAACAATGTATAAATCTGATATCTTTCTTCTTGGGTAAGATGAGTATAGTTCATGATGCAACTTTGACTTTGGTCGGTCGGAAGCAAAATGCTAGCTCATCTTGCTTCTTTCCAATAAGTTAATCTATGTTGCACTTCATTTGAGAATCTAAGGACTTATAAAAATAGTCATTGCTGAATAGAATTTTTAAAATGCTTGTTTTAAGTTGCTATTCATAAAGAAAAATCGTATTTCTTTTTAACTTAATCCGATCATCTCCTTCTTAATTTCCCACAAAAATACAGTGATTTTTCGCAACTAAATTCGCCTATTGAGTTGATTATTTTAAGCAAAAAAAAGACCCATCCAAAGACGGGTCTGCACAAAATTCAATTTAAATATTTTTAACCATATTGTTAATGTTGGCATATAAGCTTGGTTTCTTCCTTTTCAGAAATGAACCTGCCAATAAACCAAAGAGAATGCATCCCGCTAAAATCAACGGTAAGCTATACACCACAGGGCTGTTTGAACCACTCAGAATGTCGAGATTTTTTATGACCAAACACAACACCACAAACATACCAATCGCAGAAATTAAAGGTGCAAGCAAACGGCTCCACAGCGATACAGGCAAGCCTTTATTTTTCATGAAGTAGAAAATCACCGCCAAAGATACGCCAAACTGTAAAGCGAGAATTGCCATACTGCCAAATGCTGAAGCCCAAGAGAAAATATCAATCATCGGGTCAAGTTTCATGATAGTAAAGACAATTACCGCTGCAATCATCAATACACCTTGCACAATACTGGCAATATATGGCGTTTGATGTTTTGGATGAGTTTGTCCCATTTTTGCCCAAAGCAGACCATCACGACTAATGGTATACATGTAGCGAGAAAGCGAGTTATGGAAAGCTTGAGTGGCTGCAAACAAACTGGTGACCAGCAATACAGACATCAACTCAACTGCCCAGTGCCCCAAAATCTTTTCAGTCACGTTATAGATATACATGCCCGGATCTTTGCTCGCAATCGCTGCAACTTGATCAACCCCACTGTATAAAACAAATGACCAAGCCGTGAGTACAAAGAAACCTGCGATCAAAATCACCGCAATAAAAGTTGCACGTGACACCACTTTCTGCGGATTTACACACTCTTCCGAATAAATTGCCGCCGCTTCAAAACCAATAAAGGAACAGATGGCAAAAACCATTGAAATCCCAAAATGATCATTAAAAATATTACTCGGATTAAACGATGCAAAATTAATATTGAGTGCTTGAATATGTGAATAATCAATTTTAGTCGGCTGATTAAAAATCGCAAAGTCAGCGACTAAAATAATCCCGACTTCCAAAATCATCAGTAAACCCAAAACCTTACCACCAATTTCAACTTTAGCAATCCCAAGTAAAATCACTACGACTTGCATGGCTATCGCATACAACCACCACGGCAAGTCAATATTCAAGTTGGTTTGTACAAGATGCTCTGTAAAAAAGCCAAACATAGCAGTGACCGATAATTGCATCGCTGCATAAGCCCAAATTGCGGTACTTAAACCTGCAATACCAGAACCCACACCTAAGCCTTGCACAATATAAGTATAAAACGCGCCCGCATTGACCACATAGCGGCTCATTGCCACAAAGCCAAAACTAAAAATAATCAGCAATGCTGCTGCCACCACAAATGACCCAGGTACGCCCGCGCCATTCCCCAACATAAAGTTTAGTGGCAATGCACCTACGACACCTGTTAAAGGTGATGCTGCTGCAACCACAAAAAATACGACAGTCCACAGACCCAAGCTCCCTTTACGGAGATGATTACTACTGGTCATTCCCTGTCCTCCTTGATCAGATATTCACAACAGTTCATAAGATGAGATCTAAGCAAGTGTCTTGTGTTGTGCACATGGTCACTATTTTAAAAAATAAAATGAGCATTAGATCACCAATTAAAGTTAATATATTAATTAACATTTAGACTGTCTATCACAAACTCCGTTTCAGGCTTAAAATCATCCTCGAGGATGAGTTATTAAAATAAGCAAAAATAAAATGAATATATTAATTAATAAAAAATAATCACTTATGAAAAGTACAAGTTAAACAATGGAAAGTGCATTAAAAAAATCCTTTTTATACCGCATCTTAATAGACATCGGAGAGATCACATGATTGACAGACAACAGTAGTTTAAGGATTAGCTATTATGGAAAATACCATTGCTCAACCAACAGCAACCCGAGCAAACTCATCTTTGGCAGAACGTATTCCTGCAACCTTTGTTCGCCATAACACCTATTATGCAGATTCGGTGGTGGGTGCAGATATTTTGGAACAGGTCAAAGCTTTGTTACCGCAAATTGCTAAAAATGCAGAACATGCCGAAGCTTTACGCCAAGTTCCCGATGAAAATATTGAACTGTTAAAAGGGATTGGTCTACACAAAGCGTTTCAGCCGAAAGCCTATGGCGGTCTAGAAATTAGCCTGCCTGACTTTGCCAACTGTATCGTCGCCATTGCAGGTGCATGTGCAGGAACGGCTTGGGCATTTAGCTTGCTGTGTACGCATAGCCATCAAATTGCCATGTTCTCAAAACAACTTCAGGATGAAATCTGGCTCAGCAACCCTGATGCAACAGCAAGTAGCTCCATTGCGCCTTTTGGTAAAGTGCAAGAAGTTGAAGGCGGAATCATTTTAAATGGTGAATATGGCTGGAGTTCTGGCTGTGACCATGCCGAATATGCAATTGTCGGGTTTAACCGTTTCGATGCTGAAGGCAACAAAATCTATAGTTTTGGTGTCATTCCTCGTAAAGACTATGTGATTCATGACAACTGGTTTGCACAAGCCATTAAAAGCAGTGGTTCAAAACAGCTCGTGCTGAAAGACGTATTCATTCCTGAATACCGCATTGAAAAAGCCAAAGCCATGATGGAAGGTCGCTCTTCAGGTTTTGGTTTGTACCCTGACAGCAAAATTTTCTATACCCCTTACCGCCCATATTTTGCCAGTGGTTTTGCAGCAGTGAGCCTCGGCATTGCAGAGCGCATGTTGGAAGCTTTCAAAGACAAACAAAAAAGCCGTGTGCGTGCTTACACAGGTGCAAATGTTGCCAATGCTACCCCTGCATTCATGCGTTTAGCTGAATCAACCCATCAGGTTGCCGCAGCGCGTGCCTTACTGGAAAAAACATGGCAAGACCATAAAGTGCATGGTGAAAACAAGCTGTACCCAAATGCCGATACTTTAGCGTTTTGGCGTACCAACCAAGCGTATGCAGTGAAAATGTGTATTGAAGCGGTTGACCGTTTGTTTGCAGCGGCAGGCGCAACCAGCTGGCTCGATCAAAGTGAATTACAACGTCTGTTCCGTGATTCACACATGACAGGTGCACATGCCTATACAGACTACGATGTTTGTGCACAAATTTTAGGACGTCAGCTCATGGGCTTAGACCCAGACCCGAGCATGGTTTAATCAAGATAAGGATGTCATGATGAATTCTCAAATCAATGTAACCGTTGACCCGCTACAGTTTCGCCGCGCTTTGGGTAATTTTGCCACAGGCGTGACCATTGTCACTGCACAAAATGCCGCTGGTGAAAAAGTCGGTGTAACTGCCAACAGCTTTAACTCGGTGTCTTTAGACCCTGCGCTGATTTTATGGAGTATCGACAAAAAATCATCCAGCTTTCAGGTATTTGAAGAAGCAACGCACTTTACCGTAAATATTTTGTCGGCTGCGCAAATTGATTTATCCAACAAGTTTGCACGTCGTAATACTGACAAGTTTACAGGTACAGAATATGAACTCGGCATGGGCAATGCACCTGTACTCAAAAACTGTTCAGCGAATTTTGAATGTGAAAAATATCAGATCGTTGAAGGTGGTGATCACTGGATTCTGATTGGTAAAGTGGTGCGTTTCACCGATGCAGGTCGTTACCCGTTGGTGTACCATCAGGGAGCCTATTCAGCAGTATTGCCACATCCAAGTTTGCACCTGAAAAACAAGCAGGAACATACGCAGTCTGCACAGGATATTTACCCAGGTCGTTTATACCAAAATATGTACTACTTGCTAACTCAAGCAGTACGTGCTTACCAAAACGATTATCAGCCAAAACAACTGGCTTCAGGTTTCCGTACCAGCGAAGCGCGTTTGCTGTTGGTTTTAGAAAGCAAAATGGCGGAGTCTAAAGAAGACTTAGTCCGTGAAGTGGCGATGCCAATGCTTGAAATTGAGCGTGCGACGCAAATTCTGGCTGAAAAAGGCTTGCTGACCGATCAAGGCAATCACTATGAATTGACTCAGGCAGGTATCGACACCGCGCATACGCTGTATGAAATTGCTGAAAATCATCAGAAAGACGTTTTTGCCAAATACAGCGATGAACAGCGTGACTTGTTCAAGCAAATGCTCAAAGATCTGATCGGCATTTAATTTAAGATACATAAAAAAAGCCGTTGGTTGAATCCAATGGCTTTTTTATTTCAGTCTTATTTTTTTAAATAGACTTCTGGATTAATCAGCAATATTTTCTTTCAGTTCAGAAAGTTCTTTCAGCAATTGCATTAAATTCTGCATTTTTTCCTCACCATATTCTTTTTGAATTCGCTGATAAGTTTCTTCCATTTTCACCACTTGGTACTCAAAACATTTCTTGCCCGCTTCAGTCAAACTAATCAAGTAAATGCGCTGATCCTCAGTACTTTTATTTTTACTGATCAGCTTCATTTCCAGCATACGGTTTAAAATACCCGTCAGGCTCGGCTTTAAAATACACGCCAAATCAGCCAACTGATTACTTTCCAAAGCATCGTATTGTGACAAAATGCGAATAATGCGCCACTGCTGTTCAGTCAAGCCGATTTCGTTGAGGGCTGGTCGAAAAAAGCTCATTGTGGTTTCGCGGGCTTGCAGCAAGGCTAGCGTCAATGAAGGGCGAATTTTGCTCATTAATAATCAAAGTATAATACTGGGATTTTTTTATTCTCCTTGAAATACATCAGAAAATCAAACGACTTTTACGAAATCATTAATCTATTTATTTTTCATAATGAATAGAGAAACACAATAATGTTAATATATTAATTAAATTATTTTCCGATATATTCTCATGCTCTTTCGTAGTCTGATTTTCCCAAATTTTAGAAATTATTTTATTGGGCATACCCTCTCAACACTCGGCACATGGATTCAGCAAGTGGCGTTGGCGTGGCTCGTCTATCAACTCACCCATTCCCCAGCTTTACTGGGGCTAAGCAGTTTTTTAGCACTATTTCCGCAGCTTGTGGTCAGCCCTTTGGTCGGTGCAGTGATTGACACGCTAAATAAACGGATTGCCCTGATAGTGGTACAAGCCTTGTTTCTAATACAGGCGCTCTTATTGGCTTATTTAACCTATTTTAATTTACTCAGTACCAGCAGCATTATTGCACTGGCATTATTCTTAGGACTTTTAACTGCGATTGATACCCCATTACGCCAGTCGTTTATTAGTGAACTGATTCAAGATCGGCAATATATTGGCAATGCACTGGCGCTGAACGCCATGATTTTTAATTCCTGCCGTTTTATTGGGCCACCAATTGCAGGGCTATTATTGGCAGTCTCCAATCCGTTCACCTGCTTTGTTTTCAATGCGGTGTCCTATTTATTTCTCATGCTAGCACTGCTGCTGATGCGTAACATTCAAGCCACCCAAGCTACAGGAAAACTGCGACAGGTATTTCAAGAAGGTTATGGTTTTATTTTTAAAAACCAAGACTATAAACGTATGATGATTGGGATTGCTTGCCTAAACTTTACCGCTTCTAGTTATGTGGCGCTGTTACCGATTTTGGCAAAAGATTATTTACACGGTGATGCCAAAATTTTGGGTTATTTATGGGGCATGGCAGGCGTTGGCTCGCTACTATCTTCACTACTTTTGGCAGGTAGTCAAAATGATGAGCGTATTCACCAACGAATTTTTTATAGCAAATGTCTGTGTGGATTGGGACTGATCTTTTTGTCTACACTGAATCTATTTTCAGGTTATCTACTGGCATTATTTTTATTGGGCTTTGGCATTTCCACTGCCAATGTCTCGACCAATATTCTCATTCAGAAAAATACCCCTGCCGAATTACGCGGGCGTTCAGTGTCGATTTATACCGCCATCCGTTTTGGTTTCGATGCCTTGGGTGGACTAATTGCGGGGGCGATTGCCAGTCTCTATTCTGCCAAATGGGCACTGTTCTTTTTCACGGTGCTGCTGTGTTTGTATTTACTGCACCAGTTGCCCCAGCATATTTCAGGCAAAATAAAAGGTCAGACAAGCTGACCTTTTATTCAAACCTTGATGACGATTTAAATACCGCCCATACACATGTATTTCAGTTCAAGGTAATCTTCGATACCGTATTTTGAACCTTCACGACCACAGCCCGATTCCTTGATGCCACCAAATGGTGCAACTTCAGTTGAAATCAAGCCTTCATTAATACCGACCATGCCGTATTCCAAAGCCTCACCCACACGCCAAGCACGACTTAACGATTGCGTATAAATATATGATGCCAAGCCAAACTCGGTATCATTTGCCATCGCAATCGCCTGTTGCTCAGTTTCAAATTTGAAGACTGGCGCAAGTGGGCCAAAAGTTTCATCTTTAGCAACCAACATTTCAGGTGTCACATCAGACAATACCGTTGGTTCAAAGAAGCTATGACCCAGCGCATGTTTTTGTCCACCGACAACCACTTTTGCCCCTTTGGCAATTGCGTCTTGAATGTGTTCTTCAACCTTTTCAACCGCTTTTGCGTTGATCAATGGTCCTTGCTGTGCGCCCTGTTCAAAAGCAGGTGCAACTTTCAATTGAGCAACCGCAGCCGCCAGTTTTTCCACGAAAGTATCATAGACTGCGCTTTGTACCAGTACACGGTTGGTACACACACAGGTTTGACCACTGTTACGGAATTTAGAGGCCAAAGCACCTTCCACCGCCTGATCGAGATCTGCATCATCAAACACGATAAATGGTGCATTGCCGCCCAGTTCCATGCTGATTTTTTTCATGGTAGCGGCACTTTGCTGCATCAACAATTTACCGATTTCTGTTGAGCCTGTGAATGACACTTTGCGAACCGCAGGATGCTCAGTCAACACCGCACCAATGTCGCGGGCACTACCTGTAATGACATTCACCACGCCTTTCGGGAAACCTGCCTGTTCTGCCAAAGCCACCAATGCCAATGCAGACAATGGGGTTTCCGATGCAGGTTTAATCACGATGGTACAACCTGCCGCCAAAGCAGGCCCTGCTTTACGCGTGATCATGGCATTTGGGAAATTCCACGGGGTAATTGCTGCGACCACACCTACGGGCTGCTTGATCACCACCAAACGACGACCTTGCTTGTCATGCGGAATGACATCACCATAAGTACGTTTGGCTTCTTCAGCAAACCATTCAATAAAGCTCGCACCATAGAGAATTTCCCCACGGCTTTCTGCCAGTGGTTTACCTTGCTCTAAACTCAAAATGGTTGCTAAGTCTTCTTGATTATCTAAAATCAGTTGATACCATTTACGCAATAACGCTGAGCGCTCTTTGGCAGTGGTCAGTTTCCACGTTTCAAATGCCGTTTGTGCAGCATCGACCGCCTGTTTGACTTGCTCACGTGACACAGAAGCCACTTCGCCAAGGACTTCACCTGTTGCAGGATTGGTCACTGCAAAGCTTTTTTCACCTGCAACCCAAGCGCCATCAATAAACGCATGTTGTTGCAATAAACTGGAATTATTCAGTTGCATCTATAGCACTCCTCAATAGACGCTAGATTGTGTGTTCGTGGTGATCTCCACGTCTTTATATTTTGCCAATAGCTGTTTCATCGACTTCATCAGCAATGAGGTATCGACCCCAACAGCAACAAACTCGGTGCCAAGTTCCAAGTAGTGTTTTGCCAGTTTTTCATCGGCGGATAAAATCCCTGCGGCTTTACCTGCGGCACGAATTTTCTGAATACTGTCGACAATGGCTTTTTGAACATCAGGATGATTGGGATTGCCCAAGTGACCCAGTGCTGCTGACAAGTCCGCAGGACCAATGAAAACACCATCGACCCCTTCAACTTGTAAAATCTCGTCTAGATTTTGCAAACCACGTTGAGATTCAATTTGCACCAACACACAAATTTGTGCATCGGCTGTTTGCAAATAATCACTGATATTGTTCCAGCGAGATGCACGCGCCAAAGCTGCACCGACACCACGAATCCCTTCAGGTGGATAACGTGTTGCTTTCACCATGAGTGCTGCCTGTTCCGCAGTTTCCACCATTGGAATCAGCAGGGTTTGTGCACCAATATCCAATAACTGTTTGATCAGATGCACATCCCCCGTTACAGGACGTACCACGGCTTGACTCTGATAAGCCGCCACACTTTGCAATTGCCCTAAAATACTACGAACATCATTGGGCGCATGTTCACCATCGATCAGCAGCCAGTCATAACCTGCATTGGCAGCGATTTCAGCGCAGTAACTGTCCGCCAGACCGACCCACATCCCGATTTGCTGTTCGGTTTTTAACTTTTGTTTAAAGTGATTGACTGTATTGACCACGTACTTTCTCCCTTAAACAAAACGGAATGCAATTGAGCCCAATTGATCATAGTCAATATGGAAGGTATCGCCTGCACGTGCTGCTACAGGACGGGTAAATGAACCGCCTAAAATAATTTGTCCTGGCTCTAAGGTTACACCGTAAGGATGCAATTTGTTGGCAAGCCATGCCACCCCTTTGGCAGGATGGTTCAAGACCGCCGCAGCCACACCTGATTCTTCAATCACGCCATTGCGATAGAGCACCGCAGAAATACGACGCAAATCCAAATCCGTCGCTTTGATTGGACGACCACCGAGTACAATGCCTGCATTGGCAGCATTGTCAGAAATGGTGTCAAACACTTTACGGGTAATTTGAGTTTCAGGGTCAACGTTGTGCAAACGTGCATCAATAATTTCAATCGCAGGAATCACATAACGTGTGGCATCGAGCACATCAAAAATGGTGCAGTTTGGACCTGACAATGGCTTATCTAAAATAAATGCCAACTCAACTTCGACACGCGGCACGATAAAACGTGACATTGGAATATCCGAACCTTCTTCAAACACCATGTCATCGAGCAGTGCACCATAATCAGGTTCAGTAATATTGGAAGAGACCTGCATGGCACGTGAAGTCAGACCAATCTTGTGTCCAACCAGCTTACGCCCTTCCGCGATTTTATGTTTCACCCATGCTTTTTGGATTTCGTAGGCATCTTCAATGGTAATTTCAGGATATTGCAAAGAAAACTGGCGCATCTGCTGCCCTGTTTTTTCAGCCTGATCGAGTTGTAATGCCAACTCTTGTACTTTTGCTTGATCTAACATGTGACTTCCCTGCATTAAGCCTGATTTTTTAAAAACTGGTGAATATTGTTGGATTTGAAATTCAGCATAGGATCGAGTTCGGTCATTTCAAAGGAAATTGCCAACAGGCGCTCAGCTTTGAGTGGCTGAAAGAATTGCTCAATCAAGGCAAATAATTCGCTCGCCACCTTTTGCCGTGTTTCCAGATCCCGCCCCGAACCAACCTTGAGGGTCATATGCACAAAGGCATAATCATGCTTGCCATCTGCCACACGATATTGATCTAAACGGATGGCACGGCTACGAATTCCACCTAAGGGAAACACGCCCGTATTGCCCAAAAAATCATTCACTTGCTGAAACAGGTCTTGAAATTCGACTGAGTCCTGCAAGTTGGCACTGTATTCTGCAATAAAGTGTGGCATGCGCTGCTCCTTATTCTGCGGCTGGCATCAGTGGGAAAATCGCATTGATTTGCCCTGTGCCTGAACTTGGGAATGCTGGGGTAATAATCTCAACAGGTTGGTTATAGCTGTCCCAGCCCATTGCACCGAGTAACATGGCTGTGTCATGCATACCACCTTCACCAAAGCAGTATTCGGCATATTCAGGCAACATGGCGCAGAACTCTGCCCACTCGGCGTTTTCCCACATGTTCACCACATGTTTGTCCACTTGGCGATCCCATTCGCGGGTATAAGAGTCCATACCGCGATGTGCTTCCCAGTCCCAAATGAAACGATGTGACAATGAACCACTGGCAAAAATCGCAACATTGCCCTCGTAACGCTCAATCGCTTTCATCAAGCCTTCACCGAGCTTGCGGCTGTCTTGCAATGAATGCGAAGTACAAAATGCCGAGACCGACACCACTTTAAAGCGGCGGTCTTGGTTCATATAACGCATTGGCACCAAAGTCCCGTATTCAAGCTCAAGACTTTTAATGTTATGGGCTTGGATACGCACACCAGTTTTGGCAATTTCTTCTTGCATCAACTGCCCTAAAACTGGGTTGCCATCGTATGCAAATGGCATGTCTTTGATGAAGTGTGGCAATTCATTACTGGTATACACGCCTTCGAAATGTTCACCACAGTTAATGTGAAATGCACTATTCACCAGCCAGTGACTGTCAAACACCACAATGGTGTCAACATCGAGTTCACGGCAGCGTTTACCGATTTCGATATGCCCATCAATGGCTGCCTGACGGCAACCTTGATGAGGTCCTTCAAGTTCAGACAAATACATCGATGGTACGTGTGTAATTTTTGCTGCAAGAACCAACTTACCCATATGATTTCTTCCCTAAATTTTATTTTGGCTTACACGCCCCAACGTGGAATGTGATGTGAACCCATTGAAATACAAACGTTCTTAACTTCAGTAAACACTTCAAAGCTGTACTCGCCGCCTTCACGACCTGTACCCGATGCTTTTACTCCGCCAAATGGCTGACGTAAGTCACGCACGTTCTGACTGTTAATAAACACCATGCCTGACTCAATGCCTGCGGCAATACGATGTGCTTTACCGATGTCTTGTGTCCAAATATACGATGCCAAGCCATATTCCACATCATTCGCAAGGATTAAAGCTTCGGCTTCATCTTTAAATTTCAACAGACACACCACTGGGCCAAAGATTTCTTCTTGGGCAATACGCATACGGTTGTCGACATCAGCAAATACGGTTGGCTGAATGAACTGACCATTTTTCAGATGTTCTGGAAGATTGGCTGGACGCTCCAAACCACCTGCCACCAAGTTTGCACCTTCTTCAATGCCGATCTTGATGTAACCCGTCACCTTGTTATAGTGCGCTTGGGTGATCATTGAACCGACTTGGGTATTTGGATCTTGTGGATCGCCAACGATCAAATTTTTGGCACGACGTGCAAACTCTTTGACGAATTCGTCATAGACAGATTCTTGAATAAAAATACGGCTACCTGCAGTACAACGCTCGCCATTTAACGAGAAGATGGTAAATAGCGCTGCATCTAATGCACGGTCAAGGTTAGCATCTTCAAAGATAACAACAGGTGATTTACCGCCCAATTCCATTGAGTATTTTTTCAAGCCCGCATTTGCCATGATCTTGCGACCCGTCATCGTACCGCCTGTAAATGAAATGGCACGTACATCAGGGTGTTTCACCAAAGCATCGCCTGCATTTGCACCATAGCCCTGAACCACGTTAAACACGCCTTCAGGAATACCCGCTTCTAGCGCTAAACGACCGAGTTCATTGGCAGTCAGTGGCGACAACTCTGACATTTTTAGAACTGCGGTATTTCCGAGTGCCAAACATGGCGCTGTTTTCCATGTAGCCGTCATAAACGGTACGTTCCAAGGCGACACCAAACCACACACACCCACAGGTTGATGCAAGGTGTAGTTCAACATTTGGTCATCGACTGGGTAGGTATGCCCATTCATACGGGTACACACTTCAGCAAAGAAGTTGAAGTTATGCGACGCACGCGGAATCAACACATTTTTAGTTTGGTGAATCGGTAAACCTGTATCTAAGGTTTCCAGTTCAGCAATTTTTCCAACATTTTGGTCGATCAAATCACCCAAACGACGCATTAAACGTGCGCGTTCTTTCGCTGGAGTTTTTGCCCATTTCGGGAAGGCTTTTTTCGCAGCAGCGACAGCCAGCTCAATTTCTTTTTGTCCGCCACTTGCCACTTCACCAATGGCTTGGTTGGTTGCAGGGTTATAGTTGGTAAAGCTTTCGTCACTCGCAACTTCTTTACCATCAATCCAGTGCTTAATCATGGGTAAATCCTTTTCTTTTATACGGTCTTAAAAAAATCTGTTTCTGAAACAATGTAGTTTCTTAATTTGCCAATGCCTTCAATCTCAACCACCACTTCATCACCTGGTACTACATCGGATAAACCTTCAGGTGTCCCTGTGGCAATCATGTCACCTGGTTGTAAAGTCATGAATGAAGATAGATACTCGATCAAAAATGGCACATCAAAGATCATGTCTGCGGTAGTGCCTTCCTGACGTAACTCACCATTGACCCAAGTGCGTAAAGTCAGATTATTTGGCTCAGGAACATCGGCACGATCAACCATATAAGGGCCAACGGGCGTGGTCGCTAAACGGTTTTTCACGCGTAGATTTGGACGGTAATAATTTTCCAGATAGTCGCGAATCGCATAGTCATTGCACAGCGTATAACCTGCAACATACTCCAGCGCATCTTCACGTTTGACGTTTTTCGCAGGCTTGCCAATCACCGCCACCAACTCACACTCATAGTGCATATAGTTGACGTTGTCTGGACGCCACGTATTGTGGTTATGACCTGTGTAAGTATTGTTAGCTTTGACAAAAACCAAGGGTTCTTTTGGTGGTTCAAATGCTAGCTCACGCGCATGGTCAGCGTAGTTCAAACCGAGGGCAAACATGGTGCCTTCCGCAGGAGGTAGCCACTCTACATCCTGTTCTGCCAAAACACTGCCATCTGCCAAAATCACTTGATCTTGATCATTGACCTGAACCGTGAGCACTTGCCCCTGATAACGAATACGTGCGGTTTTCATGCTGCCACTTCCTCTGCTTGAATACGGTTGCTCACTGAACCCAGTTGATCGACTTCGATACGAACTTCATCGCCTGACTGCACTTCAACACGACCCAATGGTGTACCCGTCAAAATCACGTCACCTTCATGCAAAGTCATAAACTGAGAAATTTCTGAAATCAGTTGTGCAGGTGAACGTACCCAGTTGGCTGTTGACCCTGTTTGTTTTAATTCACCGTTGATAAATACGCGCAGTTCAAGCTGTTCAGGATGAGTCACTTCAGCTTTTGCCACCACATCACCCATCACACAAAAACCGTCTTGGCATTTGGCTTTGACGGCTGGGCGGTAATAGCTTTCTTCTGGCAAGCTGAGTTCATTCACCACAGCAAAACCTGCAATCGACTGCTCAGCTTGTGCGACATCGACACGTGTCGTAGTTTGTCCGATCACCACTGCAACACACGGCCCAGCCTGAACCACATCACCCTGACGTTTAAAAATAGTTTGACCTGAAACACTGCGGGTATTTGGCGTTTTGACAAACAACACCACATTTTTAGGTTCTGCAACATACGGTTTTTCTTGAAAACTTTGCTGCAAAGTTGCATATAGGCACTGATAATTTAGCGCCACGCCAAAAATATTTCCTTGGCTATTGATTTTCGCTAGACTGCTCATAGACACTCTCAATGATGTTTTTAGCTAGGGAACAGCTAGACATCATGCACATTAGTTAATATATTAACTTTATAGTTAATTTATTAACTAAAAGCAAGCCGTTTTTTCAGGCTGCTGAATAAAAAATGCATTTTTATGGACGAAGAAACCGATGAAAACTTTAAATATCCCCGATTTGCGAATCGGTGAGATTTATGACAAAAAATACATAGATGCAGAAATTCATTATGTATCAATCAATAAGATGGCATCTTTTTTTGGTGAGCATGTTGCAGTACATCGCCATGATGCATTCTTTCAACTGCATTTTATTACCAAGGGTAAAGTTCGGGTCTTTTTAGATGATGTTCAGTTTAACTGTACTGCCCCTGCTTTTTTTCTAACACCGCCCTCAGTACCGCACACCTTTATTACTGATCCTGACTGTGAAGGTCATGTACTCACCATTCAGCAAAGCCTGATTTGGCCGTTACTACAGGTACATTTAAAAATTCAGCATCTCAATCCAATCTGTATTCAACACAGTCAGTTACAACAGCCACAACATCAGTACAGCCTGATGCAAATTCAGGATTATTTAGACAAGATCAAACAGGAATTTGAATCGACACAAGAATTTCGTGACTTTGCCTTAAAGAATTTACTCAATCTGATCTTTATTCATATTGTGCAGCTTTCACATTCGAATCAGTTTTTTCAAAAAAATATCAGCAGTGATTTGCATGTCTTTCGCAAGTTTAATGAATTGATTGAGCAGCACTTTACCGAACACTGGTCACTCACGTATTACGCGGAAATTTTGGCTGTAACGGAAATGCGGCTAAATGAAATCTGCCGTCGGATTGCCAATACCTCATCCAAAAAAATTATTCATGATCGCTTAATGCAGGAAGCCAAACGCTTACTGATTTTTACCGATATCCCGATTAACCATATTTGTTATCAACTCGGGTTTAAAGACCCTGCCTATTTTAGTCGCTTCTTTCAGCGGCATGCGGGTGTGCGCCCTTCGGAACTGCGCCAGTCACATGAAGTCTAAAGATTTTTAGTGATTTTGGTCATGTTGAAAACAAAAAAATTGCCAGAAAGTCGGAACCTTCTGGCAATTTGATGGATGGGTATTTAGTCAGGGGCTTAGTAATTAATACACGTCACGGCGATAACGTCCTGTATCACGCAAATGCTGCAATTGCTCTGCACCAAGAATCTCTTGCAAAGCCTGATCGACATCACTTGCCATACCTTGGATACTGCCGCAAACATACAGCACTGCACCATCTGCAACCCAACTTTTTAATACCTCAGCTTGTTCACGTAAGCGGTGATGTACATATTGCTTTTCTGCCTGATCCCGTGAAAAAACTAAATCTAGACGCTGCAACATACCTTCGGTTTGCCACATTTCTAACTGGTTTTGATAGAAATAATCATACTCTCGCTGACGTTCACCAAAAATTAACCAGTTACGACGCTGACTTTGCTGAACACGCTGTTTAAGTAAGCTCAATAAACCTGCAATACCTGTCCCGTTCCCAATACAGATCATTGGTCGATCATCTTCAATCAAATGGAAAGATGGATTACTACGAATCGCAATCGCCATTTCTTCACCAACATGGCTATGTTGTGTTAACCAACCTGAACCTAGTCCTAAATGACCATGTGCATCGGTTTTTTGTCGCACGACCAACTGCAAATACTGCTGCTCAGGAATACTGGCTATCGAGTATTCACGCAATGGTAATTCAGGTAACTGCTCAAGTAACTCATCTAATGAAGCATAGGCAACTATTGCCTGAGTGAGGTTTTTAGTTCGTAAAGCATCAACAATTTTTAAACCTTGACTGGTCATGCTTTCAGTTGAAATACTTTGCTGCTGTAAGAACTGCTCAATACGTTCAATAGAATTTTGCGGTTGAATTTCTGCAATATCCCCCGCCTGCCATGTCACATTGGCAATGCTTTGCAGTTCCAAATGGAATGCTGGCGCACCTAAACTGTTTGGATTAAGCAATTCACGCTTACTGAGTGTCCACATTTCAAATTGCTTGTGAATCTCAACTTGCTGAACATCACTAGCCGTGACTTCACCTAATGCTTCGTACCACTGCTGGATGTGTTTTGGATTGGCATTATCGACTTCAATCAGTTTGAATAATGGCTTTGCCCCTTGTCGAGTCAGCCACGTATCGACTGCATGACCAAAATGACAGAAACTTTCTGGATATTCTTTTGAGCCTAACGCCAGAACAGCATAATCAAGCTGAGCTAAATCAATAGGCTGCTGCATGAGTTGCTTGCTAAAACCCACCGCCAAATCAGGCGCTGAACCTGTGCCATACGTACTCACAATAAACAAGGCTTGCTGCGCTTGTTGCAAATCGTGTGTAGTCAATTGTTGTACCGACTTCACCACAACGCCAAGTCCTGCTTGTTGTAGGGATTTCCCTGTTGCCCAAGCCAGTTGCTCGGCTGTACCTGTTTGCGTTGCATAGCTAATCAGCCATGTTTGCTCGGTCACTGCTGCTTGCTCAGCGCTCAAACCTCCACGCGCTGCCTGAATCAGACGCTTTTGCTTACGGCGTTTTAAGTACAGCATCCAGCCTGTTACAAAGAACAGCGGCATTGCCAATGCAGCAAGCATCGCAAAGAACTGATACACGGGACCAAAGAAGCTGCCACGGTGTACAGGCAACATGCCTGACATGATTTGTTCGTTCAGCTTTTTATTGGCATATAAATTAACTTTTTCGAGTTGATTATTTTGAGTATTAAATTCTGCACTATTACGCGCACGTTCATTTTGCGGGACAGCATCAACAAACGATATTTGTATGCGACCATTTGCTTGTTGTGGAACATTAAAGGTCACCGTTGAATATGCACGGGCAACTTGCGTGGTAAAACCTGTCCAAGCTTGGGTGAGTTCTTGCTGAACCAATGGATTTGGCAATGCAGAACCTTGCTCGGCATCAGATCCATGATCTTGTCCATTCTGTGGACGTTGTCCTTGCGAACCACCCCGCTGTTGTCCTTCTCCATGCTGTTGCATACCTTGTGGCGGACGACCTTCAGGTTTGCCTTTGCCTCCCATACGGGTATTTTCCACGCCCATAACCTTAAACATGCCTGCACGCCACCAGTCATACGACCAGAACAATCCCGTACATGCAAACATCAGGTAAAACACCATCACCCATGTACCCACAACGGCATGCAAATCCCACAGAAAATTTCGTCCTTTAAGCTGTGGTTTAATGGCTAACCATTGTTTAAGGGAGTGTTTTTTCGGGAAACGTAAGTACAAACCACTGAGCAAAAAGTAAATTAGAATCAGTGTACACGCACCAGTCAATTGCTTACCAAATTCGCCCATCGTCAGAGTACGGTGGAACTGCTCTATAAACTGAAAAAACGCTTTGCCCTTAATCTCAGGTAAAACTTGTGCCGTATACGGATTAACCATCATGTCATAACCATGACGCTCGCCCTGTTTGGCAATATTGACCACTGACGATGAGGTTGGAGATTCTGCAATCGTAATACTGTTAATTTCAATATTCGGCTGCTGTTGCTTAAAATGTTGAAACAACTCACTGGGTGTCAGCTTTGCACGCGCTTCAGCCTGAACAGTATAACTGTCTGGATTAATCAGTTTGGTGATTTGGGGTTGATAAGAAAACAGAGCACCACTTATACCCATAAGTGACAAAATCAAACCCGCAGTAATACCAAAAAACCAGTGAATTTGGAAAAGCGTTTTTTTCAACATTGGAAGACAGGGTTTATTAAAATTGATGCGAATTATACTCAATCTCAATGTAGATAAAATGTATTTAAATTCTCATTTATTTGTTCAACTTACAAAAATATAATATTTTTTGGACATTTATCTTCTTCTTTTTATAAAAAACCACCCTCAGTATCATAGCTTACATGTTTTCTGAGGGTGAGCTCATTTCATCATATCTGATTAAAACATCGTATTTGAATTGGCAGGCTCTTGAGGCACGTCTTGTACGATATCCCAATGCTCTACAATTTTGCCCTGCTGCACACGAAAAATATCCATGACTGCCTGTCCGCGATCTTGTGGACTATTGGTTGAATGCACATGTAAATACACCAAATCACCCTGTGTTGCATAACGAACAATTTGAGCTTGAGATTGAGGATTCTTTGTAAATTCCTCTTTAAAATAATCGACAAATGGTTGTTTACCATCTGCAACATAAGGATTATGTTGTTTATAGTTTGGTGCAATGACTTGTGCTGCATTGAGATCATGCCGATTAAAAAATCGGGTATAAAAATTTTCAACCAAACGTAAATTTTGTTGTTCCTGTTTCAAATTACGAGGCATCATTGTTTCAGCATGCGCCACGCCAACAGTATAAGCAAATGCCAAAATCACAAGCGGTTTTACCATAGATCTCATCATATTATTTCATATTCATTTTAAATAAATTATAAAATTAACATATTCACTATTTTAAAGTAAAGGCTCTCTCATTCGGCTGTTTCTGTTCAATATCAGTTCAGCTATCTGTCTGGACTAGATGGGTCGATACAGAAATAGCCCATCAATAGAATTTAAAAATAGATGTGTAATACAACGCATTTAGACTCAATTATTTTAATTTTATTTATTTAATAAATACTTATGAAAAATAATCACAATACTTAAGTTCAACAGTTAAAAAATCTAGTCTCATGCTCAGCTACATTCAGCTACATCTTGTCACATTTTTATTACCTAATTTATATTCAGATTTGAAAAACAGAATAGATATATCTTTTTTATTGTGTAAAATAGATATATCTTTTTTATTACTCATCTTCCTATGCGTGGTAAATCCAATCACAAAGGTTTTGGACATGGCGGTTTGCGTTGGGTGGTACTCCATCTGATTGCCCAAAAACCTCGACATGGCTATGAATTAATCAAAGCCATTCAAGAAATGACCAATGGTAACTACAGCCCAAGCGCGGGCATGGTTTATCCCTTGCTGACAGATTTGCAAGAGAAGCAACTGATTCGTAGTCAGGTTTGTGCAGAAGATGCGCGGAAGCAAAGTTATCAAATCACTGAACTTGGCAATGAAGTCATTGATTCATACAAAGAACATATTCAGGAGATCTTGAATCGAATCGATATTCGGTCGCAGCAGCCAGCTCTTGTTCTTGATACTTTGCATGAGTTTAAGAAAGAAGTTCGTGAAGTATTGGCAGGTCACCCACTGAATGCCAAAGAAGCTGAGATTTTTATACAGGCACTCAAAAATGCCGCAGCGACATTACAACAACTGAAACAGGATTCTACAATGACTACAAGCACAGCAACACTCGATAAAAAACCTTACCGCGTCCGTCATCAACTTAAATTCCGTATTGTGACGGTACAAGAAGTTCTCCAAATTAGCCCAAGCCTGATTCGTATTGTGTTTCAGGGCGATGATCTTGCTGACTTTAAAAGCGATAGCTTCGACGACCACGTCAAACTGTTTTTCCCAGATGCGGCAACAGGACGTTTAATCAAACCTGAAATGACTGAGCACGGTCTAAAATTCGCCGATGACATCAAACCAATTTCACGTGACTATACGCCTCGTTTGTTTGATCTCGATGCAAAAACACTGGCGATTGATTTTGTGATTCACGATGCTGGCCCTGCCACAGAATGGGCACAACATGCTAAAATTGGTGATCAAATCGCCATTGGTGGCCCTCGTGGTTCAATGGTGATTCCTATGGCCTATCAGCATTATGTCTTGATTGGTGATGAAACTGCATTACCCGCAATTGCTCGTCGTTTAGAAGAGCTTCCTGCATCGGCTCAAGCCACTGTCGTGGTCGAAGTCAATTCATCAAATGATGAAATTACGTTCAAGTCAGCAGCAAAAACTCAGATCACTTGGTTACACCGTGAAGGTCAAGCCAGTGGTCAAGTGACTTTATTTAAACAAGCTTTAGAAAGCCTGTCTTTGCCACAACACGATTATTTCATTTGGGTGGCAACAGAAACTCAGGTCGCACGCCAGTTGCGTAAAACACTGGTTGAACAGTATCAGGTGGCGAAGGATGCCATTAAAGCAGCGGGTTACTGGCAACACGGTACATCCAACGCGCATACGGTCATTGATGACGAATAAGCTTTTCCATCATTAACCCGATTTGATGACTTTAGTTTTTGGCTGTAAAGATTAGACTTCTTTCATCAGCCCTTTTATTTCTCCCTATGGGAGAAAAATAAAGAGGGTATAAATAATGACGAAAGAGGTCGATTAAAGTCATCTTTTATTTTGGTATCTCCTATGCAACAAAAGCCATACTCCCTGTCGTGGATTGTAGCGCTTGCTGTACTGACAGCATTGGGTCCATTTTCAATTGACATGTACCTTTCAGCACTCCCGACAATGGCAAAAGATTTATCGGTCAGCACTGCTCAAATCGCCAATACTTTACCCGCTTATTTTATGGGACTGGCATTTGGACAACTGCTCTATGGTCCCATCAGCGATCATTTTGGTCGTCGTAAACCCTTATTTTTCGGTTTAACTCTCTATGTTTTGGCGAGTGCAATCTGTATCTTTGCCATGCATCTTGAAGTTCTACTCATTGCACGTATCGCCCAAGCCCTCGGTGGTTGTGTCGGTGTCGTGGTTGCACGTTCTGCCATTCGTGACCGCATGAGCGGCCCAGAAGCAGCACATGCTTTTTCCCTGCTCATGATTGTACAAGGGGTCGCCCCGATTATTGCACCGCTCAGTGGTAGCTTGATGCTATGGGCGTTTAACTGGCGCTCGATTTTTGTGGTGCTGTTCCTGTTAGGTATCATGGCGATGGTGGTTTCATATTTCAAATTTCCTGAAACGCTGCCTGTTGAACGCCGTCAAAAACATACGGTTGGTTCAGCCCTAAAAAGTTATGTCGATCTGTTCCTAGACCGCAGTTTTATTGTGCCTGCGGTGGCAAGCGGCATTTTAATGGGCATGATGTTTACTTACATCAACAGCGCTTCAGAAATCTTTATTGATCATCTTGGCGTAGGCTCAGGTACATTTGCGCTATTGTTTGGTGTGAACTCATGCGGAATTATTGCTGTATCCAACCTCAACCGATTTTTAATTAAACGCTATGACTCATTAGATCTGTTGAAGTTTGGTTCAAGCATGCAGTTCTTGGGTGCAATTATTCTCAGCACTTTTGTATTTAGTCAGCATATTGCCATTTGGAGCATGATGCTCGGTCTATTTATGATTGTTGCCTGTGTCGGTTTTATTGGCCCCAATGCCACTGTTTTAGCATTATCCAAACAGGGGCATCGCGCAGGTCAAGCCAGTGCCTTGCTCGGTGCATTACAATTTACCTTCGGTCTGGTTTCAGGCGCGATTTTGTATATCTTACCAATGAAACTGGAAATGTCGGTGAGTACTGTAATGATTCTATACAGCGTGGTGGGTGGTGTATTGGTTCGATTGATTCAACCCATCAAATCACATCGTTTCGCTTAAATTCCCCCATAAAAAAAGACCTTGCCATAAGCAAGGTCTTTTTTTGATCGCATTACTTTACTTTGGTAAATCACTGCTTTGCCAACCACCACCCAATGCGGTAATTAATGCCACACTGTTTTGTAGCTGAGTTGATTGAAGCTGCAATAAACTTTGCTCACTCGACAAACGCGTTGCTTCGGTTGAGGCGACATCAGTATAGTCAATCATACCTTCATTGTACTGGTTACGCATGATTCGTGCGGTTTCCGTTGCCGCCGCCAAAGACTGACTGGTATGTTGCACTTCCTTGCTTAAACTGGTGCCTTCTGCCAAGTAATCTTCAATATTTTGCATGGCTTCTAGTACAGTCTGCTTGTAGTTCGCAACAGACTCATCATAAGCCGCACGTGCCTGTTTGACTTTGGCTTTGTTGGCGCCAAAGTCAAATACAGTTTGGGTTGCAGATGCACCCAAAGACCACAACAGGTTTTGTGCGCTAATCAAGTTTGACAAACCACTTGCAGAGTATCCACCCGAACCTGACAAGGTAATATCTGGGAAGTAACCTGCGATTGCGATACCAATTTCCTCATTGGCAGCAGCCAAACTCCGCTCAGCAGATGCAATATCTGGACGGCGTTCTAGTAAACGGCTTGGTAAAGTCAGCGGGACATTTGGAATTTTAGGTAAAGCCGCCTGACTGACAGGCAAATCAAACTGAGCTGGCATTTTCCCAATGAGCATCGCAATCGCATGCTCATATTGGGCACGTTGCCACACCAAATCTTCACGGGAAGATTTGGCACTATATAACGATGACTCTGCTTGAGTTAAATCTGACTTGGCAATCACACCTTCTTTATATTTGGCAGCCAAAACCTTACGGTAACGGGTATAGGTGTCAATGGTTTTGTCATACAGAGCAATGCGTTTATCGAGTACGCGCAAGGCAAAGTAATCCTGTGCCAGTGTAGTTTGCGCACTTAGAGTTGCATTGGCAAGGTCTGCTGCACTGGCTTGAGCCGAAGCTTTATCTTCATTGACCGTCCGTTTGAGTTTCCCCCACAGATCGAGTTCCCAGCTTACACTCGCTTCAGCACTATAACTGTTACTTGGTTTTGCCTGACTTTGTGCGCTGCGTGTGCCACTCCCTGTTGCACTCACAGTTGGAGCGCGTTCTGCTTTGGCTTGTGAAACCAGTGCTGCTGCTTGTTCATACTTTGCGACATACTGTGCAACGTTTTGATTCGACACCACGACTTGTTGCTGCAAGTTGTTCAAAATCGGATCTTGGTAAATTTCCCACCAAGCACCACGACTTTGCTGATCTTGAGGCTGTGCCACTTTCCAACCCTGTGCCGCTTCTTTATAAGTCACAGGCATTGAAATTTCAGGCTTTTTATAGTTTGGCCCTACAGTACATCCCGAAAAAATCGGCAGTGCACAACACAGGGCTAGGCATAATTTATTTTTCAACATATCAATGCTCATCATTTAGGGGAACATGCGATGAATTTGGACGTTTCCAAAATGACTTCACCCATGAACCAAAACGATCTAAATACACATACACCACAGGCGTTGTATACAAGGTTAATAACTGGCTAAATACCAAACCACCACAAATCGCAATCCCGAGTGGGCGATGGAGTGCAGAGTTTGACCCTGTCTGAATAATTAATGGCAATGCACCAAAAAAAGCCGCCAATGTGGTCATGAGAATTGGGCGAAAACGCTTATCACAGGCTTTTACAATGGCTTGCTCAGGCGAAAGATTCTGTTGTTTTTCTGCAGTTAATGCAAAATCAATCATCAAAATCGCATTCTTTTTCACAATCCCGATCAACAAGAGAATCCCGATCAGGGCAATCACCGTGAGTTGTGTACCCGTCATCATCATTAAGACCAATGCCCCCACACCTGCCGAAGGTAAAGTCGATAAAATCGTAATGGGGTGAATCCAACTTTCGTACAGCATGCCTAGCAAGATATAAATCGTTGCTAAAGCAGCCAAAATCAGCCAAGGCATTTGTTTAACCAAAGTTTCAAATACCTGTGCTGTTCCTGCCATACTGCCATGAACCGTGTCTGGTAAACCAATTTTAACCATAGCCTGATCAATCGCCGTTTTGGCTTGTTCCAAAGACACACCATCTGCCAAGTTAAAGGCAATTGTGGTGGTCGCCATTTGCCCTTGATGCGCCACGGACAACGGCGCAGTGCCATACTCTAAATGCGCAAAAGCTGAAATTGGAATAGATTGATTATCACTGGTTAACACATACAACTGCTTCAAGACTTCAGGGTCTTGGGTATAATTGCTGTTCAATCCAATAATACTGTAATACTGATTCAACATTTGGTACTGCGTTGCAATTTGACGCTGACTAAAGGCGTTATTGAGAACAGTATCAATCTCATCGACATTTAAGCCATAACGCTGTGCAGCGGCACGATCAATCACCACCTTAACTTCCAGACCACCTGATTGTGCATCGCTATCCACACTGGTGAGTTGCGGCAATTGTTTTAAAGTTGCATAAACCTTTGGACTCCAGTCACGCAAGGTTTCCAAACTATCACTTTGCAAACTGTACTGATAAGTTGCGTTGGCACTACGACCACCCACACGCAAGTCCTGAGCAGGCATCAAAAATAATGACATTCCTGCCAACTTACTGTTTTGCATGGTAATACGGTTAGCGATTTGCATTGCCGATTCTTTACGCTGACTTTCATCCTTTAAGCGAATAAAGAAGTTCGCCGTATTGCGAGAACCAAAGCCACCACCCCCTGTAGAAGCAATGACGTACTGAATGTCTTTGTCTTTTTGCAATTTTTGGCTAATCGCTTTAAGTTGCGGTTCGATAGACTGGAAACTGGTCGCCTGATCCGCCCGTAACTGCCCCATTAACAAACCATTGTCTTGATCGGGAAATAATCCTTTTTCGACCACTTTATACAAGTAGACATTCCCAATGACTGTAATTAGTAGGGTCAGCATGGTCAGACGCTTGTGACGCATAATCACACTAAGGCTCCGCACGTAAGCGTGATGTACTCGGTCTAGACACTTGCCCATCCATGCCATAAAACGGTTTTCTTTTTCATCGCCTGTTTCTTTCTTTAACAAACGTGAACATAGCATCGGTGTCAGCGTTAAAGATACAAACATCGACACCAACAATGCCACCGAAAGCGTTACTGCAAACTCACGGAACAGTCGCCCTAAAACACCACTCATTAACAGCAAAGGAATAAACACGGCAATCAATGAAGCAGTCATCGATAAAACGGTAAAACCGACTTCTTTACTGCCTTTCAGAGCAGCATCCATCGGGGTCATGCCTTCTTCAATATGCCGACTGATATTCTCCAGAACCACAATTGCATCATCAACCACAAAACCTGTAGCGACAATCAATGCCATCATGGAGAGTGCATCAAGACTATAGCCCAGTACATACATCACCGCAAAAGTACTGACAATCGAGATAGGTAAAGTAATCGCAGGAATCAGTAATGCGTGCCCTTTCCTTAAGAAAATAAACACCACTGAAATGACCAAGAGGATCGCAATAATCAGGGTTTCTTCAGTCTCATGTAGGGCGCTACGAATGGTCAATGAACGGTCGATCGCCAAGGTAATTTGCGTACCTTTGGGTAACATTTCATTCAAAATAGGAATTTGCGCTTTAATCGCATCAATCGTTTCAAGCATGTTTGCACCCGCCTGACGGGTCACTGCGATTGAAACAGATGGCTGATTATTAAAGTAACCTGCGGAATAAATATCCTGAATCGAGTCAGTGACCGAAGCAACATCATGCAAACGAACAGCGGCGCCATTACGATAGGCCACTACTAAATCCTGATAATCTTTGGCTTTGGTCAATTGACCATTGGCATCAATCCACCATGTATAGTTTTTGCCACTCAGCAAACCACGTGGTGAGTTGGTGGTGGCATTGTCTACTGCTGCACGAACCGTATCCAAACTAATGCCATAACTGGTGAGCTGTTTCGGATCAAGATTAATCCGTACCGCAGGTAAAGCACCACCTCTTAAAGAAACTTGACCGACACCCTGTACTTGTGCAATTTTTTGCTGCAACTTACTCGATGCCAAATCATATAATTGCCCACGATTTAGGGTATCGGATGTCAGTGCCAACATTAAAATCGGAGCATCGGACGGATTCGCCTTACGATAAGTCGGCAAAGACTTCATACTGCTTGGTAACAGACTCCGCGCTGCATTAATTGCGGCTTGTACATCTCGTGCTGCACCATCAATATCACGATTGAGGTCAAACTGCACAATCACATTGGTTGAACCCTGACTACTCGACGAGGTTAACTCTGTAATCCCTGCAATTTGCCCCATAGCACGTTCAAGTGGTGTTGCCACTGTAGCAGCCATGGTTTCAGGGCTTGCCCCCGCCAAACTGGCTTGTACCATAATGGTTGGGGTGTCAATTTGTGGTAAAGGTGCGACAGGCAGCAAACGAAATGCCAATGCTCCCAACAAGGTCAGCGCCAAGCTGACCAAAATGGTGGCAATCGGTCTTAAAATAAAGACTTTCGACAAGTTCATGAGACTGCCCCTGATTTTTTCCGATGCGCTAATTTCTCAAAAGCCAGATAAATCACAGGTGTGGTAAATAAAGTCAATAATTGGCTACAAATCAGACCACCAACAATCACTAGACCCAACGGTTGGCGTAACTCTGCACCAGAACCAGAAGCAAGCATCAACGGTACAGCCCCGAGTAATGCCGCACAGGTGGTCATCAAGATAGGGCGGAAACGCAGTAGACAAGCCTGATAAATTGCATCGTGGGCATTTTTCCCTTGTCGCTGTTCATCGAGTGCAAAGTCAATCAGCATAATGGCATTTTTCTTGACAATCCCGATCAGCAAAATAATCCCGATCAAGGCAATCAAGGTAAACTCAGTGCCTGTCAATTTCAGTGCCAACAACGCACCAATCGCTGCCGATGGCAAAGTTGACAATACAGTAATCGGGTGAATCCAGCTTTCATACAGAACACCCAACACGATATACATGGTGATGACTGCCGCCAAAATGAGCCATAATGTATTTTGGCTTGATGAGCTAAATGCTTCAAGTGAACCCTGATACTGTAGATTGACAGTATCAGGCATCTGAATTTTTTGTTTAACTTCATCAATCGCCTGACGTGCCTGTTCAATCGAGTAACCATCGGCAAGGTTAAATGAAACGGTTGCCGCAGGCGTTTGGTCACGGCGAGCATAAGTCAGATACCCCGGTTTTTCAGTCACTGTAATCAAGTTACTGAGTGGTACCATACTGCTGCTCGTTGTTGTGGTGGTGCTCGTGGTTGAACTGCTTGTCGTTGAAGAAGTCGTTGTGGTTGAGCTGCTGCTCGAATCACTCGATGCTTTCAAATAAATATGAGAGAAAGCTGATGTATCCTGTTTGTACTCAGGTGGCACTTCAAGAACCACGCGATATTGGTTGGCTTGTGTATAAATGGTCGAAATAAGATGCTGACCAAACGCATTATACAAAGCGGTGTCAATATCACTGGCGGTTAAACCATAACGACTGGCTTCATCGCGATTAATTTCAACATAAGCCACTTTTGCCTGATTTTGCAGATTGGTATTCACATCTTTAAATTCAGCACGTTGCTTCAATGCATCAACAAATTGTGGTACCCAATTTTCTAGATCTGTTTGTTCGGCAGCATCTAAAGTAAGCTGATATTGACTTGGCGTAACTTGATCATCAACATTCAAATCTTGGCTTTTAATGGCATAAAGCTGAATGCCTGCGATTTTAGCCGCTCGCTCTTTGAGGCGAGCAATCACCACATCGGCTTTATCTCGTTCGCCAAAATCTTTCAGACTGATCTGCAAACGCCCCATATTTAAGGAGGTGTTATTGGTGGCATCGACCCCAACAATTGAGGCAATCGAATCCACAGCAGGATCTTGCTGCAATGCAACAGTCAACGCTTGCTGACGTTTGACCATTTCACTATAAGAAACATCTTGCGATGCAAGGGTAATCCCTTGAATTTTCCCTGTATCTTGCGCAGGGAAGAAACCTTTAGGAATCCAAAGATATAATGCTGCCGTGATTACTAAGGAAATAATCGCAACCGCCAAGGTAAAAGGTTGATGATCCAGCACCCAGAGCAAACATTTTTCATAAAAATGCAGCAACTTATCAAAGCCACGACCAAAACCTTGTGCCAGCTTATTGTGCTTTTCCTCAGGAATATGTTTAAGCAAATATGCACTGAGCATTGGGGTCAAGGTCAAAGACACAAACATCGACACCAGAATCGAAACAGCGAGCGTGATCGAAAACTCACGGAACAAACGCCCAATCACATCCCCCATAAACAACAAAGGAATCAGAACGGCAATTAGGGAAATCGTCAGGGAAATAATGGTAAAACCAATTTCTTGCGAGCCTTTCAGGGCAGCAATCATAGGTTTTTCACCTTCCTCAATATGCCGCTGAATGTTTTCCACCACCACAATCGCATCATCAATCACGAAACCTGTGGCAATGGTCAGTGCCATTAAAGTTAGGTTGTTAATCGAGAAGCCTGCCAGATACATCACGCCAAATGTCCCTACGATTGACAAAGGAACCGCCAAACTTGGAATCAGTGTGGTTGCAAAGGTACGTAAGAACAGGAATGACACCATCACCACTAAAGCAATCGCCAAAACCAATTCAAACTGAACATCGGAAATTGAAGCACGAATGGTATCGGTACGGTCAGATAAAGTGCTGATTTTTACTGCGCCTGGCAAACTGGCTTGAATTTCAGGTAATTTGGCGTTAATGGTATCGACAATCGAAACAACATTGGTACCCGGTTGACGCTGAATATTGATAATAATGGCAGGTTTGCCATTTGCCCAAGCCTGTTGATATTCATCTTGCGGAGCTTGTTCAATCGTTGCAACATCATGCAAATACAACGCCTGACCATTTTCATATTTCAAAATCAGATTACTATATTCATCGGCATTTTGTAGCTGGTCATTGGCATCAATTGTCACTGAGCGTTCAGGCCCGTCAAAACCACCTTTTGAGCCGTTGACATTGGCATCATTGATCACCGTATCAACATCATCAAGCGTTAAACCATGACTGGCAAGCGCTGCTGGATTGGCACGAATTCGTACCGCCTGCTGCTGACCACCTGCCAGACTCACCAAACCCACCCCTGAAATTTGTGACAATTTCAAAGCCACACGGGTATTGATCAAATCTTGAACTTTGGTTAGCGGTAAGGTATCAGATGTCGCTGCCAAGGTCAGAATTGGAGTATCCGCAGGGTTCACCTTTTTATAGGTCGGAGGATTCGGCAAATCTGTTGGAAGTAACGAATCGGCAGCATTAATCGCCGCTTGAACTTCTTGCTCGGCAACATCCAAAGACGTATCGAGATTAAATTTCAAAGTAATCACCGATGCACCACCTGAACTGGTGGAATACATCTGACTCAAACCTGCCATTTGCCCAAGTTGCCGTTCCAGTGGCGCAGTGACACCACTGGTCATCACTTCTGGCCCTGCACCTGGAAACTGTGTTGTCACCTGAATCACAGGATAATCGACTTCAGGCAATGCTGAAATCGACAAGCTGCGATACGCCAATAGACCACTCAGGATCACCGCAATCATCATAAGCATTGTGGCGATCGGTCTTTCAATAAATATGCGAGATGGATTCATAATTTATCTAGGGAAATGTCGGCCTTTGCTTGATGCATTATCTAAAACACTCGTATCAACCTGTTGAGCTGTCACGATATTGACTTTAGAGCCATTACCTAACGAATCCACACCTGTTGTCACAACTTTTTGACCTGCTGTGACCCCAGAAAGAATCGCGGTTTTACCATCTTCAGTTTGTGGGCCAACTTTGACCATCACTTTATGTGCAACTGACTTTTGATCAATCACAAAGACATACTGACCTGCAGTACTGGCTTGTACTGCTGCACTCGGTACCACAATGGCATTATTTAACTCACCTGTTTGTAATTTGATATTCACGAACTGGTTCGGGAACAATTTATTATCGTCATTATTGAAGGTTGCTTTTAATTTTACTGTTCCTGTGGTCGAGTCGATTTCATTGCTAATCACGCCAACAGACCCTTCAGCCAATACAGTTTTTCCTTGCTGGTCATAGGCTTTTACAACAAGCTTGCCACCGTTACGAATCGGCTGAACCACTTCATCTAGTTTGGTCTGAGGAATACTAAACACCACCGCAATTGGTTTAGTTTGAGTAATGGTTGCAATTGCGGTACTTGAATCTGTACTCACCAAGTTGCCGACATCGACACTGCGAATCCCGATATACCCTGAAATTGGCGCTTCAATACGACCATATTCAATATTGAGTTTAGCCGATGCAATTTGTCCAAGATCGGCTTTAATTGCCCCTTCATATTGCGCAGTTGTCGCTGTTTGAGTATCCAGATCTTGTTTGGCAATCGAGTCTTGAGCATATAAGCGCTTGTAACGTGCCAAAGTCAGTTTGGCGCTGGTTAGCTGTGCTTGGTCTTCTGCCAGTTGTCCCTGATATTGCTGTAAGGTCGCTTCATAAGAACGCGTATCAACTTTTGCCAATAACTCACCTTTTTGTACATACTGACCTTCTTTAAAATAAACTTCTTGTAAATGCCCCTCAATTCGACTAACTACCGATACTGTTTGACTCGCAGTCACCGTACCTAATGCAGATAAAATCACTGGAACATTGGTTTGACTCGAAGTTGCCACTTGTACTGAGGTCGCACTCTCTGGTGGGCCATTTCGTTTCTGAGCATTTTTGTTTTTAATGAAATAGGCAATCCCACCACCTATCAGTATCAACAGACAGACCAATATCAAGAGTTTTTTGCGTTGCATACGACACTCAGCTTAAATTTTAAAAATGAATAACATAATGAGATATTGAACCTAGGAACCCATTGCTTATCATCGCAGTGTTTTACTCTGATTTTTAAAAAAACCATTTTGATTCGATTAAAATTCAACAAATTTTAAATAAGATCATATCTCATTTGTTTAAATCAAAAAGATATATAACAATTATTTACAGGATGCGACTATGCATCAGAAATATGAACCAAGAATGTAGGAATAGTTTAGCGTTTTCCATCATGTTAATGACTGTATTTTGACCACTTTCCAACACAGTCAACCCTATCGCTTATTTTTTGCAGGGTATTTTTCACTTTTACCAATTTGGGTTATTGAGTTCACTCATCAGTTATGTTTTATTAAGGCAGCAAGATCATAGGTTACCCCTAGATCTGCAAATGCCAAGGACTGGTATTGATTTAAATCGAAAAGTATTCTGATCAGGGATTCTTTTATCGAGCAAACCCAAATTTATCCAATTTGGTCAGCATGGAAAGTTGTTTGCTTTACTCCCTCATCGTTTCTCCTTTTCTTTTATTGATCAAAAACTAAACTTTTGCATGTAAATTATCTCATGTTGGTATGCTTTGTGCTTATCTTCAGCGGGGTTTTATATATTTTCGTTTTTATACGGGTTTTTATTCATGGCACATAATAATCAAGCCAATCTCTCTCAAGGACTAAAAAACCGCCATGTCACCATGCTCTCTATTGCAGGTGCCATTGGAGCAGGTTTATTTGTCGGTTCTGGACACGCTATTGCTTCAGCAGGGCCAGCCGTTCTTCTTTCCTACCTCATGGCAGGGACACTGGTGGTTTTAGTGATGCGCATGCTCGCTGAAATGGCGGTATCACAACCTGACAGTGGTTCATTTTCAACTTATGCTGACCGTTCTATCGGTAAATGGGCAGGTTTTACCATTGGCTGGCTCTACTGGTGGTTCTGGGTACTGGTGATCCCATTTGAAGCCAATGCTGCAGCAGCTATTATCAATTCATGGATTCCTGATGCACCAATTTGGCTCCTTTCATTCCTAATTACCGCAGCACTCACCGTCACTAACCTATTTAGTGTCAAAAACTATGGTGAATTTGAGTTCTGGTTAGCAACGATTAAAGTCGGATCAATCATTGTCTTTATTGTGCTTGGTTGTGCCGCAATTTTTGGTTTCTCTCCTGCACCAGAAGTCAATGGTGTCAAACATTTATGGGATCAAGATGGTTTCTTACCAAATGGTTGGGGGACTGTGATTGCAGCGCTACTCACCACGATGTTCTCATTTATGGGTTCTGAGATTGTCACAATTGCTGCAAGTGAATCCAAAGACCCTGAGCGTCAAATTACCAAAGCCACCAACTCTGTGATTTGGCGTATTGGTCTATTTTACTTGGTATCTATCTTCATTGTGGTTAGTCTTATTCCTTGGAATGATCCGCGTCTGGCTGAAATGGGTTCATACCAAACCGTATTACAAGCTTTACATATTCCACATGCCAAATTGATTGTTGATATTGTGGTATTAACGGCGGTCACCAGTTGCTTGAACTCTGCACTGTATACTGCTTCACGCATGTTGTATTCTTTGGGTCGCCGTGGGGATGCACCTGCCATTACTCGTCAAGTCAACAAGAGCCATACGCCTGTTTATGCCGTGCTGATGTCAACTGCGATTGCATTTTTATGTACCTTTGCAAACTATGCTGCACCAAAAGCTGTATTCAACTTCTTGCTCGATAGCTCAGGAGCCATCGCACTGTTGGTTTACTTGGTGATTGCCTGCTCACAGCTCAGAATGCGTAAAAAACTGATCGCTGAAGGCAAGCCGTTGACCATGAAAATGTGGTGTTTTCCTTATCTGACTTGGGCTGTGATTGTCTTTATTATTGCAGCACTCGGCATTATGGCATTTGATCCAAACCATGTACATGAAATTACTTCAACAGGGATCTTATGTATCTTGGTTGTTATTTCAGGTCTGATCGTGACCAAACGTCGTCAAACCAATTTAGGAACAGGCATTTCCCCAGCCGAAACAAACTAAATTGATATATAAAAACCCAGCACATGCTGGGTTTTTATATTGGTTTGAATGTTAGAACTGATAATTCACACTAACAAATATTTCACGCGAATTACCCGGTGTTACCCATTCATCTTTAACACTAGATACATAATAGGTTTTATCAAACACATTATTGAGCGTGAACTGATAACGTAAACGCGGATTGGCTTGATAGTAAGCATTCAGATTCATTAAGGTATAAGCGGGCAGTTCAAAACCATTGTCATAGACATTGCCACTTCGTGCAGACACATATTGGAGATTGCCCCCAATTCCGACTTTTTGTTCACCTGATTGCCAAACATCATACATGGCAAATAAATTGGCACTATGTTTGGGACTATTCAGCAAGCGGCTACCTTTGGCTATGCCTGAATTTGCTGTAGTTTTGCTGACACTGGCATCAGTATAACTATATGCCAGTTTCAAGTTCAGATGATCAAGTGGCTGCGCTGACAAGTCCAATTCAATACCACGACTGGTTTCCTGCCCCGCACTGATCATATAGGCGCTGTCATTTGGATTGGTGGTCAAGACATTGTCTTTGGTGATATGAAAAACGGCGATACTTGAGCTGACTCGGTCATCCCACCAGTGTTTTTTCATACCCAATTCATAGGTCATGGCTTTTTCAGGAGCAAAAGCCTGCCCTTGCTGATCTAAGCCTGAGTTTAAATGAAATGATTTTCCTGCACTTAAATAAGCCGACCAGTCGGGTTGAATCAAATAATTCACAGCAATTTTCGGACTAAAATGCACAAAGTTTTGCGAGCCAGATGTATTGCTTAAACGCTCGCGATAATCCTGTTGATAATAGTCCAGTCGCCCACCGAGCAACACTGACCACTGTGAGTTAAAACGAATCAAGTCATTTAAACTGAGTGCCAGATTATGCTGATTTTCACGGGTATCATACGCGGGGCTCACTGTTGGCAGATTGACCCCATACACTGGGTTATAGATATTGATCAGACTGGCAGTGCTATTTTTTTGACGATAGCGCAGCAAATAATTACGAATGTTTAAATGGCTATAACTGGTATTGATCAGTAACTGATGCTCCAAATCACCTGTGGCAAACTGCCCTTTCAGATCATGACTGAACAAATAACTGGTGGTGTCATAGATACGCTGACGGCGCTCACGGTTTAAATCACCATTTTGATTCAGTAGTTGATAGGCTTCAGATGAAAAGCCGCGCCAAGAGTTGTCTTTATAATTAAGCACCGTTTCACTTGACCAATCTGGGCTAAACTGATGCTTGATGCGTAGCTGTTGCAAATAGTCCGTCATATCCATCATGCCGTCCGCTTTTTCACCCAAGAAACGACTATTTGGAATCACGCCCAATTGTTGATTGACCGCCATAACACCCCGATCAAACACACTATTGATAACGGTATATTCACTGTCGTAGTCGACTTGGGTTTGGTCATTCGGTTGCCATGTCAGTTGTGGTGCAACAAACAAATGATTGTTCTTAACATCATCACGGAAGCTATGATTATTTTCATAAGCCACCCCAAAGCGATAAGCCAGCGTGTCTGACAATGCTCCCGTTGAATCGAACTCAGCACGGTACTGTTCATGCGAACCCGCACGTAGCCCAATGTGGTGTTCTGAGTCAAACTTTGGCTTTTTGGTGACAATATTTAAACTGCCCCCTGGGTCACCTGCACCATACATGGCACCTTCAGCACCTTTTAAAAACTCTAAGCGCTCGACATTGAGCATATCATGTGCTGCATTTAAGCCTAAATAAGCATTGATCCCATTACGAAGTGCTGCTGTACCAATCGTTTGATCCGTATTGAATCCTCGAAATGAATAGTTATCCCATAAACCACCCATTGGGTTAAGCTGTGAAACACCACTCACCAAGGCAATCGCATCAGCAATACGCTGGGTATCATGCTGCTTTAAAACTTTCTGGTCTAAAGTCTGTACATTTTGCGGGGTTTCCAAATCCTTTAAGGCAAATTTAGTTGCGCCCGTATTAAGCTGACCTGACTTCTTTGCAGAAATGCGAATCGTGGATAAAACTGAAGTTTCCTCATTGGTTGCCTCAGACTGACGTGATTCAACATCGGCATACGACATACACGGCGTGCCTAATGCTGAACAAGTAAAAATAACTTGATAAAAGTGACGTAGATTTTTCATTTTCTCAAAAGAACATGGTGTTAGAAATGTTATAACGTAACAAATATAACGTATTTTTACAGAATATCCATGATTTTTTAAGAAGATTGTGCGGTGATGATACAATTACGACCGTGCTGTTTAGCCTGATACAGTGCAATATCTGCCTGACCAATCAATTCTTGTGCACAGCGCTGCAAATTTTCCCGATATTGAAACAACTGATTGAATGTACTGGTGGCTGTTCCCACAGAAATCGTTATTTTACCCAATGGGCTGCTTGGATGTGCTATATCAAGTTGTTCGATATGCTCCCTCAACTGCTCCGCCATTTCACTCACTTGTGGTTCAGGCATATTTGGGAAAACCAGTAAAAATTCTTCTCCCCCCCAGCGGCTAATCAACTGATAAGTTGGTGTTAAATATTCTGCTAGCGCATGTGCCACTTGCTTTAAACAACGATCACCCTCCAAATGCCCATGGGTATCGTTATATAATTTGAAAAAATCAATATCAATCAAGCAAATCGAAACAACATGATGTTGATACAATGACAACTTTAATTGTTGTACCAAGGCAGTATCGATATAGCGACGGTTATATAAACCTGTTAAATAATCTTGCTGTGCATACGTTTTAAGCCGTTGATTGGCTTGGGCAAGTTGATTTTCAATTTCGATCCGCTCAGTAATATCTACACAGGCTGCAGATAAACCAATCACGATACCTTGAGCATTCATAATTGGAAATGGCATAGTGTAATAGGTTCGCCCATTCCAATAGAAATCAAAATTGGTCAGAGGCAATCCCAAATCGGCAAGGGCAAATTCCTGTAAAACTTGTTCCCAACCTTGGGGCACCAAATCCCGAATATTCAAATCCGATAACATGTCTTTTGAAACATTCAGCAATTGCATGAGTGCTTGATTTGCCATGATCATTTGCCCTTGGCGATTTATCGAACCTAAAGCCACGGGCGTATTGTCATAAATGGATTCAAGCTGTAAAACGCGCTGTCCTAATTGACTAATATCACGATCAATTCCACGATATCCAGATAATTCACCTTGTTCATTAAAGAGCGGAATACCACTGGTTTCCAAAATCACAACATGCCCATCTGCATGGAGATTGCGATTAATTAACCCTGAAAAAGCGGTCTTTTTTTCAACGATTCCAGTAAAAATCTTGGCAACACGTTCTGCTTCATCACTTGGCATCAAATCAAATGGCGTTTTACCTAACACAAATTCGGGCGTATATCCTAAAATTGGCTGTACCATATCTGAAGCATAGGTATAGCAACCCGTTTGATCGACTTCCCAAAACCAGTCTGAATTTTGATTAAGAATATCTAATAAATGCTGATGACTCAGCGGATGAATCTGTTTTTTATCTTGCATGCAAGATACCCCGTTTTAAAATTTTTTAGTTTTAACTAATTTGTTTATTTTATATACAAATTTATTTTAAACTCAGTTAGATTGTTTTTAAATGCTCAAAAAGCAATTGTTCGATACATTTTTCCAAATACCCTTGTAAATAATCAATAAAACACGCCACTTTCGGCAAATATTGTAAACGATCCAAATAAACAGCATACACATCGGCAGGAGCTGTCGGGTATTCTGCCAAAATTTGCACCAAACGACCACTTTTTAAATATTTTGCGACATCCCATTCGGCACGCATCAAGATACCATGTCCTTCTAGTGCCCAGTTCAATGCAACTGCACCATCATTGGTACTTAAGTGCCCATGTACTTTTACGGTTTCTAACTGCCCTCCTCGCCCTAAACGCCAATTACCATAAGCTGTATCATTTTGTCGAAGCACAATACACTGGTGCTGAGTCAAATCATGTGGTACTTGTGGCACACCTTTACGTTGTAAATAAATAGGAGATGCACAAACTAAACGGCGATGTGCAATCAATTTTTTAGCAATCACCCGTGAATCTGGCAGGTCACCAAACCGAATCACCACATCAAAGGTTTCGTCAGGCAATGTTACAGGACGATCACTCAAGTGTAATTGCACTTCAACATCAGGGTAGATTTTAGCAAATTGGCTAATCGCTGGCGCAATATAAGATCGACCAAAACCTAAAGGCGCATTCACACGTAATAAACCTTTCGGTGCAACACGACTACTGGCAACCAGTCGTTCCATCTCATCTATTTCATTCAAAATGCGTAGTGCATTTTCATAATAAAGTTCACCTTCATGGGTCAGGCTGATACGGCGCGTTGTCCTGTTCAGCAGGCGCACCCCTAAACGCTGTTCTAGCTGGGTTAAACGTCGTGAAACTGCAGGCGGCGTCAGGTTCAGCTCCCTTGCTGTTGCCACCAAACTTCCTTGTTTTATTAGTAAACAGAAAAAACCTAATTCTGTATCCGTACTCATGATTATTCAGTTTTTTGCAATAGTGATTTAACTTTAGCGCGATTTTTCTATTTTTCAAAGCCATTACTATGGCTTCAGGTTACCTCCTTGTACTCATCACAACAATAAAAGTCGCAGAGGAATGCGGCTTGGTACAAGGAAGCCATTCGTCAAATTCGATCATGAAGTATCGATTGGTAATCTTTAGGAAAATGGAGAATTCTTCTCATGGATATGGATTTAGAGAAACGAGTGCTACGTAAAATTACGTGGCGAATTGTACCGTTTATCATGTTGTTATATCTGATTGCGTATATTGATCGCGTCAATCTTGGTTTTGCTGCACTGACCATGAAACAAGACCTTGGCTTTAGCTCCTCAGTGCTTGGCTTTGGCGCAGGAATTTTCTTCTTAGGCTATTTCCTGTTTGAAGTGCCATCCAACATTATTTTGCATAAAGTCGGCGCTCGTCTTTGGATTGCCCGCGTCATGCTGACATGGGGACTGATTGCGGGCGGTATGGCTTTTGTGCATAGCACCACCAGTTTTTATGTCATGCGCTTCTTGCTTGGTGTTGCGGAAGCAGGCTTTTTCCCTGGCATTATTTTGTATTTAAGCTACTGGTTTCCCGCACGTCACCGCGCAGGTGTGATTGCCTTATTTATGGCAGCAGCCCCGATTGCAACGGCGATTGGTTCACCGATCTCTGCTGCCTTACTGGAAATGCACGGTCTTCTCAATTTAGCGGGTTGGCAGTGGATGTTCCTGATTGAAGCCGTTCCTGCACTGATTTTAGGTGTAGTGGTGTTCTTCTATATGACTGACCGCCCAGAAAAAGCCACATGGCTTGCAGCCGATGAAAAAGCTTGGCTGATTCAGACCATGCAGCAAGAGCATCAGCAAAAACAAACACATCAACATCACAGCATTATTCGTGGCTTAACCAACCCGAAAGTTCTAGCGCTTGCTTGTGTCTATTTTGGAACGTCTGCAGGGCTATATACCCTTGGGATTTGGGCACCACAAATAATTAAAGAATTGGGCGTATCGGCAATGACCGTCGGTTTCTTAAATGCCATTCCCCCAATTTTGTCGGTTATTGCCATGATTTTATGGTCACGCCATTCGGATCGTACAGGTGAACGCACATGGCATGTTGCACTTGCCTGCCTGATTGCGGTTGCAGGGTTAGTGATTGCTACCCAAACCCACAACGCGCTTGGTCTGATTGCTGCGCTCAGTATTGTCAATATCGGCATTAGCTGCTCCAAACCACCACTTTGGAGTATGCCAACCATGTTCCTGTCTGGAACAGCCGCAGCCACAGGCATCGCTACCATCAACTCGATTGGAAACCTCGGTGGCTTTGCAGGCCCTGCCATGATCGGCTGGATTAAAGATCAGACAGGCAGTTTCAATGGTGGTTTGTATTTTGTGGCAGGTCTACTGGTTCTCTCAACCGTACTAACCCTAATTCTCAGTGCAAGCCATAAAACCAAGACCCATGCCAATAATGCTTCAAACGAAGCCTAGCAACTCATTTTTAGATTTGTCAAAGGAGTATCTTATGGACAAACAGCTTGCCATCCAGTCCCTTACGGACACTATGGCGAAATTCACAGCCTATATTGGCAAACGCTTACCGAAAGATGTCAACAAAAAATTGATCGAGCTGCGTACACTGGAAACCAATCCGCTCGCTAAATCAATTTATGACTCGATGGATGCCAACCAACAAGCCGCAGACAAACTGGATCGACCAAGCTGCCAAGACACAGGCGTGATTCAGTACTTTGTAGAAGCAGGCGCACATTTCCCATTACTGGGTGAATTACAGGAAATTTTGCAGGAAGCGACGGCTGAAGCCACCCGTAAAGGTCCTTTGCGTCACAATGCCGTCGAAACCTTCGATGAAAAAAATACAGGCACTAACACAGGCACTCAAATTCCTTGGTTGGACTGGCGTATTGTCCCAGAAGTCGACACCTGCACCATTGATGTCTACATGGCGGGTGGTGGCTGTACCCTTCCGGGTGCTGCCAAAGTCCTGATGCCAGGGCAAGGTTATGAAGGTGTTGCAGAATTTGTCATGGATGTGATTACCGAGCGTGGTGTGAATGCCTGCCCACCACTTTTGGTTGGGGTTGGGGTATCGACCTCGGTGGAAACTGCGGCACGTCTGTCTAAACTTGCGATCATGCGTCCAGTCGATTCAAAAAGTGATAACCCACGTGCTGCACTGATGGAAGAGTTACTAGAACAAGGTCTGAATGAAATTGGCATTGGACCTCAAGGCTTAACGGGCAACAATAGCGTGATGGGCGTCAATATTGAATCTTCTGCCCGTCATCCATCCACGATTGGCGTTGCAGTCAATACAGGTTGCTGGGCGCATCGCCGTGGCAAAATCCGCATTCACCCAGACATGTCTTATGAAATCCTGTCACATGAAGGAGTTGTACTATGAAAAAAATCCTGACAACCCCAATTCGTGATGAAGATTTAGCGGATCTTAAAGTCGGTGATGTCGTGTACCTAACTGGTCGTTTGGTCACCTGCCGTGACGTTGCCCATCGTCGTCTGATTGAACAAGGGCGTGAACTGCCAGTGAACTTGGAAGGTGGCGCAATTTTCCATGCTGGTCCAATTGTCCGTAAAATAGATGATGATCGTTTTGAAATGGTCTCCATTGGCCCAACCACCAGTATGCGTATGGAAAAATTCGAGCGCGAATTTATTGCCAAAACTGGGGTCAAACTGATCGTGGGTAAAGGCGGTATGGGGCCTGAAACTGCCGCAGGCTGTCAGGAACATAAAGCTGTACATGCCATTTTCCCAGGGGGTTGCGCGGTACTGGCTGCCACACTGGTAGAAGAAATTGAAGGCGCTGAATGGCAAGATCTAGGCATGCCTGAAACTTTATGGATTAACCGTGTCAAAGTCTTTGGTCCACTGATCATTTCGATTGATACCCACGGTAATAACCTGATTCAGGACAATAAAACCGTCTTCCAAGCCAAGAAAAAACCAGTTTTGGACAGAATCAGCAAACAGCTTGGTTTTATTCAATAATCTGCTTTTCTCGGTATCTGCTGCCCATTCAGCAGATACCGCTTTGCTCTTTCTAGCCGCCTAATTTCCTCCAAAAATCATCCTCGCGAACGATAGGCACCATGAATTGTTTCACCTATATTACACCTCACAATGTATTTGAAAATTAACAAAATTTTTAATAATTCTTGTTAATACAAAAGGATGCCAAAGTATTTGTCATAAAAATCTCGCAATCACAGAGGTGAATTCAACGGTTTAGCGCAAATACAGGTTTTAGAGGTGAGGTAACATGGTCTACGACACAAAAATTGATTTTCTTTATCTTTCTGAACAGGACATGATCCAAGCAGGCGTCACCGATATGCCCGCTTGCGTGGATACGATGGAGGAAATGTTTGGTCTATTGTATAAAGGCGACTATCGCATGGCAGGTCCAAATAGCGACTCACACGGCGCTATGGTGACATTCCCAGAAAACTCGCCTTTTTCGACCATGCCAAAACCGACCGCAGACCGCCGTTTAATGGCAATGCCTGCTTACCTCGGTGGTAGCTTTGGTACGGCTGGGGTGAAATGGTACTGCTCCAACATTGAAAACCGTCAAAAAGGTTTACCACGTTCGATCCTAATGTTCACTCTGAATGATGTGGTGACAGGTGCACCTTTAGCGCATATGTCTGCCAACTTGCTGTCGGCTTATCGTACTGGTGCGATTCCGGGTGTTGGTGCACGTTACTTGGCACGTAAAGATTCTAAAGTGATTGGTTTACTTGGTCCTGGGGTGATGGGTCGTACTTCCGTTGCGGCATTTATTGCCGTGTGCCCACAAATCGACACCATCAAAATTAAAGGTCGCGGTCAAAAAAGTATTGATGAATTTGTGAATTGGGTCAAAGCCAACTATCCACAAATTACCAACATTGAAATCGTCGACAGCATCGAAGCCTTGGTACGTGATTCAGACATCGTCAGTTACTGCAACTCAGGCGAAGTGGGCGATCCAGACACTTACCCAATCGTGAAACGCGAATGGGTTAAAGCAGGTGCATTCCTTGCGATGCCTGCACTCTGTAATATTGATGAAGGTATGGAACAAGCTGACGTGCGTAAAGTGGTCGACAATCTTGGCATGTACGAAGCATGGTACGAAGAAGTGCCAAAACCTGCCCACAAAACTATTCCTCTCATTGGCGTGCGTTTCATGGACATGATTGCCGAAGGCAAAATGCAGCATGAGCAGCTTGAAGACATCGGCAAGATGATTGTCGGTGAAGCTCGAGGGCGTAAGAATGATGACGAAATTATCATTATGTCGGTCGGTGGTATGCCAGTTGAAGATGTGGCATGGGCAACTGTAGTGTATCGCAATGCCGTTGAACAAGGCATTGGTGTCAAATTAAACCTTTGGGACACCCCAACTTTACGTTAATTCCTCTTGCGAGAAGGTGCTGCCCTTGCCCTTCTCGCCAAGCATCTTTTTGTCTTCCCATATTTTCAAAATAGGTAATCCCATGACCAAGATTGTCAAACTCAAAACAGGTTCAAAATTTGAAGAAAAAGCCAGCTATTCGCGTTTAGTTTCGGTAGATAACTGGATATTTGTATCAAATACGGCAGGACGTAATCCTCAGACCAAAGAAATTTCTGAAGATTTAACTGAGCAAACTTTGCAAGTCTTTGCCAATGTTGAACAAGCATTAGCGGCTGTCAATTCAAGCCTTGCCGATGTGGTGTTTTCGCGCGTTTTTATCCAAGACCCTGCTGATACTGAAACTGTGATGGGAATTGTTGGTGAGAAATTCCGTGGCATTAACCCTGCCACGACGGTGACTTGCCCGCCACTCGGTTCTACCGTTTATAAAATGGAACTGGAAGTCACTGCATTTCGCGGTGCTGCACAGGCCGAAGTTGAAGAGCTGACTGTCGCGCTATAAGCCTGCATCTGCTTGATTGTTTTATTGTTTAGTTTTCAGATTCAAGGTCAGGATATTGACCTGTTAAGGATGTAGTGATGGCTCCAGCGATTATGCCTGTGCAAACTTCAGCAAATTTTCCATCTGCAACCACGGTTGTGATTATTGGTGGCGGCATCGTAGGTTTAACTGCGGCACTGACCTTGGCTGAACGCAATATTCCTGTGGTGGTCTTGGAAAAAGGACGCATTGCAGGTGAACAATCTTCACGCAACTTGGGCTGGGTACGCAAAACCAGTCGCTTGGCAGATGATATTCCACTGGCACAAGCCTCTGACCGACTGTGGAAAGAAATGCCTGAACGTGTCGGGACAGATGTTGGCTATCGTCAGGCGGGCATCATGTTTATTGCACGCAATGAAACCCAAATGGCAATGCATGAAAACTGGCTCAAATCAGTACAACACCTTGAACTGGATTCGCGTTTACTCAGTGCCAAAGAAATCCAGCAGATGGTGCCCCATGGTCAGGGCAACTGGGCGGGCGGTATTTTTACTCAGTCCGATGGTCGTGCTGAACCAACCTTAGCCTCTAGTGCAATTGCCAAAGCAGCCATGGCTAAAGGTGCAATCATTATCGAAAATTGTGCCGTTCGTGGCTTAGTGACCCAAGCGGGTAAAGTCAGCGGTGTCATGACTGAAAAAGGTGAAATCGCCTGTGAGCAAGTGCTGTTGGCGGGTGGTTTATGGTCACGTCGTTTCTTGGGCAATCTCGGCATTACTCTACCAACGCTGCCATTGATCTGTTCAGTACTACGAACCAAACCGATGCAAGGCCCAACTGATATTGCAGTCGGTGCGCCTGACTTTTCATTCCGTAAACACAAAGATGGCGGATTTATTATTACCCAACGTGGTGCACTGGATGCGCCTTTGACTCTAGATCATCTGCTGATCGGCACACGCTACATGTCACAGCTTCGGGGGCAGCGCAGTTTCTTACGCATTTCACTGGGTAAATATTTCTTTCAGGATTTGGCGCTATCTCGCCGTTGGAACAATCAAAGTGTTTCTCCGTTTGAACGTATTCGCACCATGGATCCCCACGCCAATCCCGCTCTAAACAGTGAAGCGATGCACAATTTAACAGCGGCTTGGCCAGCCTTTAAACACGCTCAAATTGAAGATGCTTGGGCAGGCGTGATCGATGTCACTCCAGACTCCAACCCTGTAATTGGCCCTGTCGCGCAAATTCCAGGGCTGCATGTTGCCACAGGTTTTTCAGGGCATGGCTTTGGTACATCACCTGCGGCAGGGCAACTGGCAGCAGACCTGATTTCTGGGCATTCCCCAATTATTGACCCAAGCCCATATCGTTTCGAGCGTTTTAGCTAAGTCTTGATTAAGAATAATCGGACTGAATTTCCACAATCTGCCCACCTGAAATGAATACCTTGTAAATCATCATTTCCAGTTTAAAGCTATAAACCAAAGCATAATGTGTCCGCCCACGCCGATCCCGAAAGGTGGTCTGTGTGGGCTGCGTTAATCTCCCTTGCATTTTATTTAAAAATTCACTTTGGGTATCGCCAATACGCACAATCGCGCCCGATGGTGCATAGAATGAATCTGTTCCCTCTATCGCAAACGCTGTACTCGATAGACAAAGCAAAAAAGCTGCACATAATTTCCGCATTCTTTAATTTCCCCAATAATTTTTTATGATTTAGCATTGCTCTATTTTATACAAATCAATATTTTAATTTTGGATAATCTATAAAATATTTTCAGAAAGTTTTCCTTTTGCTATTCATCAGACAAAGCTGGATTTTTACGATATAAAGTCGGTTCTTGTGCCAGTTTTTCTGCCAAAAACTGAATCAATACACTAAGTTTTGGTGGAACATGGCGTGTGGCGGAATACAGTAACCATGCTGCCCCGCTATAGTAAGTTTTAAACTGCCACTCGGCTAAAACCTGTTGCAATGCTCCACGATCAAGTGCTTGCCGTGCCACAAAATACGGCAGACTGGCAATTCCCAAATGTTGTAAGGCAGCATCTAGACGAATGCCCGTATGATTGGCAGCATAACGCCCCTGTACTGCAATGCTGACTGTTTGCTGCCCGCGCTGAAATTTCCACTTCGAATCACTAGGCTGTTCGCCCAAATAAATACACTGATGCTGTTTTAAATCGCGTGGATGTTGAGGTGTGCCATGTTGCTGTAAATATTCAGGTGTGGCACAAATCAAATGATCTATCTCAATCAGCTTTCGCCCCATCAAGCCCAATGGCGGCTGATTGGTGATTCGAATTGCCAGATCAATGTCATCATCAATCAAATCAACATAGCGATCTTCAAGCAGCATTTCGATATTAATTTTGGGATAACGCTGCAAAAACTCAGGCATATAAGGATGCAGCAAAAAATGCCCAACAGCTTTCGGCACACTGATGCGAACTGTGCCTTGTGGTTCAGCATCAAACTGCCCAGAACTTTGCATAACTGCTTGTGCGGCATTCAGCATTTCTTGGCAATGCAGATAAACCTGTTCTCCACTTTCACTTAAACGCAGTTTACGCGTGGTGCGCTGTAACAGGCGTGTTGCCAAGGCTTTTTCCAGACGTGAAATTGCCCGACTAATCGCCGAAGGTGTTGTTCCAAGTTGTCGCGCGGTTTCCGAGAAACTGCCTGTTTCCACGACTTTGACAAAAGTCGCCATTTCTTGCAGTAAATATAGGCTTTGATTTGTGCTCATCAGGCAAAAGTCATTTGGTTTTAAACCGAATTATCAACACTCAAAGACCATAATACAATGCCAGTTCGATTTTTCTTGGAGACGAACATGACTAAAGCATTGTACTTATCTGGAGTCACTCAAAGTCAGGTTGAGGTATTAAGTTGTGAAGCAGATGGCAAAGGCAGCTATCAGGTGCGTCTGTCAGCTACGCCTTTTCATCCTCAAGGGGGTGGACAACCGAGTGATGTTGGTTCGATTAACCAAGTTGCAGTGACGCATGTCGCCCTGCAAGATGGTGAAATTGTGCATACTTGTGCGGAAGCAATTGCATTAGGTCAGGCGCAAGCATGTGTAGATGTAGAGAAACGTCAACTCTATAGTCGATTGCATTCGGCTGGGCATTTGATCGGGCATGTCTTGCAACAAAAAGGCTGGCAGCCAGTTAAGGCACAACATTGGGTCGATGATGCCAAAGTCCAGTTTGTACCACTCGAACAGGCACAAACCATCGAACTGCCAGAACTGGAAAAATGGTGTAATGAGCATGTGTCAGCAGGTCTCATCACCACTGTAAAACAAAATGCAAATGGTTTTCGTGAAGTGAGTTTTGGTGAATTCCCTGCTTTTCCTTGTGGTGGCACACACGTCAGCAATTTAGCTGAAATTGAACAGATTCAGATTGAAAAAGTCCAACTTAAAAAAGGAAAGTTAACTGTCAATTATACGGTTGAGCCTAAAGCTGCATGAAATAAAAATCCCTAACCTGTGTTTAGGGATTTTTATTGGTGAAAATTATTGATTATTTATTCAAATTTATGCAAGTTTTGCGAAAAACAAAAAATTACAGCAATTAAAAAAGGGCTTACAAGCTATTGAAATTACTTGTAAACCCTTGTTTTATCTTGGTAGGCATATCCAGACTCGAACTGGAGACCTCTACGATGTCAACGTAGCGCTCTAACCAACTGAGCTATACGCCTAAAGTGCCTGTATGATATTCAGATTTAATTAACGTGACAAGTCATTTCTATGTTTTTTCAAAACAATCGAACACTCTTTAAGCAAAGAAGAAAACTCCAACCAAATTTGAGAATCAACCTGCTGTTTTTGCTGAAAAACGAGCTGCTGCTGAATCAAAACGACACGATGAAAAACTGACTGCTGCTCAATATTTAATTGTTGGCTTAAACGCAACATCCATTTTTGAAATGTTTCCGCAGACTGTTTTTGTAAACTTGAATCAAGTGTCTGATTAAATTTATAAATTATTTGCTCATAGGGTGTACGTTGTACTCGGTTTCTCCATAGAATGATCGCTATATATAGCAGTAATAAACTCAGTATTGTCACAACCAATATCCAAAGTAGTTTGGCTTGTGAGTTGATCCCCCATTGCTTTAACCAGCTACGTTGTTGCTCAACATCATATCCAACCACCTTACTTTGCCATTGATAACTCGCATAATCACTCCAAACACGCAATTTATTCATGAATGACAAACGCTGATTCGTCAAGAAAGTTGTATTGGTCTGTTGACGTATTTCATTTAAATAATTCTGCATACCATCATCAATACGTTGTGGAGCAACTAAAGCTGTTGGATCTATTCTTTGCCAGTGCCGATTTACCCAAACCTCAGTCCATGCATGGGCGTCAAGCTGACGAACTTCCCAACTTTGATGATCAGGCGCGGATTGCCCCCCCTGATAACCAACAACAACGCGTGCTGGAATACCCGCAGCACGCATAAGTACCACAAAGCTAGATGCAAAATGCTCACAGAAACCGACACGTGTCTGAAATAAAAATTGATCAACACGATCACCCTGTAATCGTCCAGGGCTTAAACTGTAGCTAAATTTATTCTCTCGATACCAACGTAATACAGATTGAATATATTGTTCAGGCTGCTGTCCACTTTCATTATATAATTGTTGCGCTAATGCCTTACTCCGTGGATCTGTTTCAGGTAATCGCAAATTAATCTGTCGGATATAATTTGGTAAATCTGCATTTGGTGAGCTTGCTGAAATCCATGTCAGCGCAATAGGTTGAGTAGTTTGTACAGGACGGCGTGCAATAATACTTCCATCTTGTCGCAACACATAACGCCCACTCATAGGAATAGAATGTTCTAAGCCCATAATCCAACGCTGCTCAGGATCAGCTTGTAAATAGATATAATTAAAATGCCGTGCATTGGCTATTGGTACAGCCTGATCAAAGAGCCATTGTTGATTTACTTCACTGCTTCGCCATTTCTGCCCATCAAAATCATCTAACACCATGCCACGCCAATATAATGCTGAACGCGGTGGCAACTGAGATACAGGTAAAACAATCCGAAATGCCAGTGCATTAGATTGTGACAGCTCAGCAATATCTCCTAATGAAAGTTGGTCTGTTACGCCTGTGACCGCTTTATTTTGGTCAGGTAATGGAATATACCAAAGTGGTGGAAATCTAGGGAAAAATAAAAAAAGCACCATAAAAAATGGCATTGCAAATGCAATCGCTTTAAAAATATGTAATGTATCTGCCCATAATTCTTTTTTATCAGGCAAGGTATGTTCTGTGAAATCTGCCTTTTGAATTGCATACAGCCCAAGTAATGAAATTATCACGCCAATGAAAATCAGAACGGCCATATAAAATGCTTGACTATGTAAGAATAAACTTGCGAATACAAACAAAGCAAAGTTAAAACTCACTAAAGCATCGCGCTTATCTTTACTTTCCAATGCCTTGCCATATAAACATAAGCTTAGAAATGAAACTCCAGCATCTATACCGAAAAATGTTCGATACTGTAAATAAATACACCCCAAGCCTAGAACAACAAAACCTCCACGCAATACGACAGGCAAAACCAGTGAACGTTTGCTCCAAAACATACGTAGTGCAGCCAGCCAAATCACAGCATATCCAACCAGCAAACTGATAGGCGCAAATGCAATTTGCGCAACCAAGATCACCAGTAAAACCCCCAAGACCAAAAGCTGAATTTGTTTATTCATATTTATGCCTGCGCTAAAAGCTTTTTCGCTTGCTGATACTGACGAACACCTGAGCCAACACTTAATTCCGCATGTGGCAATAACATGCCATAAGCTCGTTTTTCTTGCTCACATTGATCAACCATTGCCATCATCATCGATAAGCGCACTTCATGCATAGCACTTGGCATTTTGGCATATTCAATCATTTGAATTTGGGCATTCGGCTCTTGTTCAAAACGCTTCACAAACCAACCTTGATCACGTGCAACATGCTTCCATGAAACACGCTGTAAGGTGTCACCCTCTACATAATTACGCAAATCATGAAATTCTTCTAAACTTTGCTGTTGATGCTGATGACTCAGTTTACTTTCACCTGCAAGCGTCACAGGTTGTGGCGCAATCCAGACCTGATGCTGAAAATACAGATACGTCCAAGCGCGTACAACACCAAAAGGATAGGTCGCCATAATGCGACAGCGAGGTAATGGATAAAGCCCACGATGTTGTGGATGCAAGATGATTTGGACATCTTGGCTCACTTCTTTCATCAGAATACAGAGGATTTGCTCTTCTATCTGGATTCTTAAAAATCTGGGTGTCGCTTTCGTTTGATGTAATCGCAATCTTAAAATAAACGGTTGATTGACCTGCCCAACATCATCATCGCTCAACAATTCGATGTTCAGACCATGCAATTGTTTAAATGCCAAATAAAAACTCATGGCAAGTAAAGCACTCACCAAAAAACATAAGCTCAATACCAAATTATTGGCATAATTGATCCCTGCAATAAAAGTAAGAACAATCAGTACGCCATATAAAATGCCATCACGATGCAAGAAGACTAAAATATCACGCTGCTTAATCTTCTTGGCAGTTTGCATTTGAAAGCGTTGACTCATCCACGCTAAAATTTTCTGACGCACCTATGATCCTTTTTATATTGCTCTTTACTTTTTGCCATTCTGTTTTGAAATTCGTTCTACTTTTTATAGAAAGTCAACCCATAGAAAAGCACGATTGTTTTTAATACTTAATAGCTCACAGGCACTCTTTGCATGAGCTGTTGTGTTTCAAGTTCACTTAAACCAATACGATGCGCTGCAACTGCAACAAAAACAGCCTGTACATCATCTGTAGTCGTAAAAGTACGCTGTTGTACTAAAGCATATGCTTGCGTTGCATTTTTCAAAGCAATCACACCACGTGTTGATAAACCTTGTAAACCAGCTCTGGTTTTTTCTGCCAAATCTAAAATATAGTCTAAAACGGCGTCACTGACCGTCACATGCTGACGTAGCTGCTGCAAAACCAATAAATCTTGAGAAGAAAACACCTCTGGCAACTTCGACAACAAGCTTTGGCGACTAGGATCAGTTAATAACGCACGTTCTGCTGAACGCGATGGATAGCCCAATGACAAGCGCATTAAAAAACGGTCTAACTGAGATTCAGGTAAAGCGTATGTGCCACTTTGGAACAGTGGATTTTGTGTTGCAACCACCCAAAAAGGCTGCGGCAGGCGATAATGTACAGCATCCAAACTAACACCGCCCTCTTCCATCGCTTCAAGCAAGGCACTTTGGGTTTTTGGGCTACTTCGATTAATTTCATCTGCCAGTAAAATCTGAGTAAAAATTGGCCCTTGCTTAAACTCAAATTGCTGGATTTTTTGATTAAATAAATTGATACCAATAACATCGCTAGCCAACATATCATTGGTAAATTGAATGCGGTTAAAACTCAAACCTGTTAATTTTGCCAAAGCATGAGATAAAGTCGTTTTCCCCAAACCGGGTAAATCTTCAAAGAGCACATGCCCACCTGCAAGCAATGCAGTCAGCGCCAACTCAGTTTGTTGAGATTTATCTAAAATAATTTTATTAATTTCCTGCAAAAACTGGGCAATTTGCGGGAAAAATGTAGTGATCTGACTTTGAATTGAGGTTTCATTTTCAGCTTGTTGTTTTTTATTGGTTTCCCACATAAATAAGTGCCTAAAAAATAAAAACGGTGCATGTTCTAACATACACCGTTTTACCGATTATTCAAAGATTAGTCAGCACACAGCATTAGCATGGACACTTTTTCAAACCTGCTTTTCCTGATGGATAACGCACATCAACACAATGTCGATAAAACGTTTTGACATCCATAGGCGTTAAATCAGGATGATGCTGGCGCATGTGCTCCAAATAAGTTGCATAATCAGGCACACCCACCATCAATCGAAAACTCTGCTGCAATCGCTGCCAAAGTGTTGCAATTTTTGACCAGTTTTTTGGAGATAGAATCAGATTTTTCTGTGACAAAATGGTCATCTTAATAATTTTAGCAACAACAGTTGTACCCTGTGCGGCAAATTTAAGTTTCATACTCATTCCCCTGCAACTTTGGCATATTCAGCAGGCGCTTCATTTACCGTAGGTTTCGGGCTTGCCAAAGCACGGCGTACAACCCCAATTGATGCAATAATCATGACTACAAGTACAATCATAAAGAATGCACATAATGCCGCATTAATCTGATTCGACAATACAATGGTATGCATTTCTGCAAGTGATTTTGCTGGTTTTAGTACTTCATCACGTGCGATTGCATCAGAAAATTTATTTGCCTGCGCCAAGAATCCAATTTTTGGGTTGGTATGGAAGATTTTCTGCCAGCCTGCAACCATCGACGTCACAACCAAGAAAATCGTTGGTAAAATGGTGACCCAAACATATTTTTCTTTCTTCATCTTAAATAGAATGACTGTACCTAAAGTTAATGCCATCGCAGCTAACATTTGGTTACCAATCCCAAAGAGTGGCCAAAGTGAGTTAATCCCCCCCAACGGATCCACTACGCCTTGGTAGACAAAATAGCCCCATCCTGCAACCGCAACCCCTGTTCCAATCAAGTTTCCAACGAAAGAGCGTGATTCTTTCACAGCAGGAATCACGATTCCAACTGCATCTTGCACCATAAAACGGCAAGCACGTGTTCCCGCATCGACTGCGGTTAAAATAAATAATGCTTCAAATAAAATCGCAAAGTGATACCAAAATGCCATCATAGAACGATTATTAAAAATCTCAGACAGAATATGTGCCATACCAATTGCAAATGTTGGCGCACCACCTGCACGAGAAAGAATTGAATGCTCACCCACTTCTTGCGCAAGCAATGTTAAGGACTCAGGGGTCACCACAAATCCTAAGGTACGAATCGCCTCAGATGCACTTTGCGCATCAACCCCAATCAATGCAGCAGGTGAATTAATCGCAAAATACACGCCAGGTTCAAGTACTGTTGCACAAATCAAAGCCATGATTGCAACAAAGGACTCTGTCAACATGCCACCATAACCGATCATGCGGATATGGCTTTCATTTTCAATGAGTTTTGGTGTTGTACCGCTTGATACCAAAGCATGAAAACCAGAAATAGCACCACAAGCAATGGTGATAAATAAAAATGGAAATAAACCGCCCGCAAATACAGGGCCAGTACCATCTACAAAATGGGTCATTGCAGGCATTTTTAGATCAGGCATCGCAATCACAATACCAACAGCTAAACCAGCAATCACACCGATCTTCAAAAATGTTGATAAATAATCACGCGGTGCGAGTAGCAACCAAACAGGTAAAACCGAAGCAATAAAACCATACGTTACCAAGCACCAAGTTAACTCTGTTCCAGTTAAGGTAAAAATTGGTCCCCAATAAGGATGCTGTGCAACATCTCCCCCATAGACGATTGCCATCATCATCAAGATAAAACCAATCACGGAAACTTCTGCAATTTTTCCCGGGCGGATAAAACGCATGTAAATTCCCATAAACAGTGCAATCGGAATCGTCATGGCAATACTAAATACGCCCCATGGACTATTGGTCAATGCTTTTACAACCACCAATGCCAATACTGCCAAGATAATAATCATCACACCCAGTGTGCCCAGCATGACAATGATACCCGCAAATGAACCAAGCTCCTGTTTTGCCATTTCACCCAATGAACGACCATCACGGCGTACCGAAATAAAAAGCACAAGAAAATCTTGGACAGCACCTGCCAGCACCACACCCACCAGCAACCAAATTGTGCCTGGCAAATACCCCATTTGTGCCGCAAGAATTGGCCCAACCAATGGACCTGCCCCTGCGATGGCAGCAAAATGGTGTCCATACAGTACATATTTGTTGGTTGGAACATAATCTAGACCATCAGCAAGACGATAAGCTGGTGTTAGACGCTTAGAATCTAATTCAAAAATATTTTTGGAGATAAATAGACTATAGAAACGATATGCAATGCTATAAACACATAAAGCTGCCAGTACCAACCAGACAGCATTAATATGTTCTCCACGATGAAGTGCAAGCATTGCAAAAGATACTGCGCCAACAATGGCCACAAGTACCCATAAAATTTTAGAAGTAAATGATGCTCGATTTGAATGTTGATAACGATCCATGCTAGTCCTCGCCTGTTTTACGATCAACAGTGCTTACTTTGCATAATTAATCAATATTTCCATAAAAATTTTAAAATTCATTTTAATAGAACCAAGCACATTTCTTTTAAATCAACTGAAATTTATGCATTTTTCTTATTTTAGAATTTTATTTTATGTGAAATATCCATTAATACCAAGCAAAGTAATTACAATTCCCTGTGACTGTACACCCCATATTATTATTTTGATCTACGACTTTGGAATAAAAAAAGGGATGAACATGTTCACCCCTTCAATCATAGCGGATTATTTCGCTATTATGCACGCTCTAAATAATCGCCAGTACGAGTATCTACACGAATGCTTTCTTCTTGCTGAACGAATAATGGAACACGTACAACTGCACCTGTTTCAAGTTTCGCTGGCTTACCACCTGTACCCGCTGTGTCGCCTTTAACACCTGGATCAGTTTCAACAATTTTCAAAACTACGAAGTTTGGTGCGCTGACTGTCAATGGAACGCCATTGAACAACATCACTGAACATTTTTCGTTTGAATCGTCTTTTAACCATTTTGCAGCATCGCCCATTGCAGTTTTGTCTGCAGCGATCTGTTCAAAAGATTCTGGATCCATGAAGTGCCACATTTCACCATCGTTGTATAAGTAGTCCATTTCTACTTCTACGATGTCAGCAGCTTCTAAAGAGTCACCAGATTTAAAAGTTTTTTCTAATACTTTACCAGTTTTAAGGTTACGTAATTTAACACGGTTAAATGCCTGACCTTTACCTGGTTTTACATATTCATTTTCCATGATTGAACATGGGTTGCTATCAAGCATGACTTTTAAGCCTTGCTTAAACTCATTTGTAGAATAATTGGCCATGACTGGCACACTCCAAACTTACTAACTTAAACTGATTAATGCTAGACTAGCATTATTTTTAACACGTGGCATGATAAACTATTTGTACCGAGAGCAAAACTGGAAAACTCAACTCAGTGATCTAATTACTGATCCAAAAGAATTGCTCGACACTCTACAACTCTCAGCAGATCAATTATTATCAGGGGCAATCCTAGCTTCTGAAAAGTTTAAATTGCGTATTCCCCGTGCGTTCGTCGGAAAAATGAACGTTGGTGACCCATTTGACCCACTTTTGTTACAAGTTCTCCCTCATCATCTCGAATTAGAAGACCACGAAGGTTTTGTTACTGACCCGCTAGGTGAAGAACAAGCCAATCAACTTCCTGGTGTTTTACACAAATATCAATCCCGCTTTTTACTCACTTTAACAGGTGCATGTGCAGTTCATTGTCGTTACTGCTTCCGTCGCCACTTTCCTTATCAAGAAAACTTACCTAAAAATGAGGATTGGATTCAGATCAAACAGTATTTACTGGATCATCCCGATATTAATGAAGTCATTCTCAGTGGTGGTGACCCCCTCACCTTAACCAACAAAAAACTAGCACTTTGGATTGAGCGTTTAGAGAGCTTACCCCAGCTAAAAATGCTCAGAATCCATTCACGAATTCCTATTGTCATTCCTGATCGCATTGATGAAGAATTTATTTCTTTATTAAAAAACAGTAGGCTACATATTATACTAGTGGTACACTCCAACCATGCATCTGAAATTGACGAATATACTGCGAAGCAGTTACAGAGATTAACTGAAAATCGAGTCACAGTTCTCAATCAAGCAGTATTATTAAAAGGAGTTAATGACTCTGTTGAGCAACTTGCTGCTCTCAGTTATCGGCTATTGGATGCAAGAGTAATGCCTTATTATTTACACGTTTTAGACAAGGTCAAAGGGGCTCATCATTTTGATTTGCCAACAACGTCTATTGATCAAATTTACACAGAACTACTTGCAAGACTACCCGGATACTTAGTCCCCAAACTAGTCAGGGAAATTGCAGGGGAAAAAAATAAAACCCCCTTATATGGAAC
>NZ_JAKLTL010000067.1:0-248 GCF_022012315.1 Acinetobacter sp. ME22 | reverse complement strand
AGCGGAAAATCATACCTATTTCATCGATGATGCCAAATTATGGGTACATAATACCGATTGTGAAAATAAAACCACTAAAGCCTTAACTGGCAAAGAAACGGTAGATATTTTGCTTGAATATCAAGATGTACTACGAGAAGCAGCAACTGGGCAAGTCACCAAATCAGTCTATGCCAATTTACCTAAAGATAAAGAGGCACAAAAACTAAAACAAGCTGAAATAAAAGTAATTGAAGATGAGTTAAAGA
>NZ_JAKLTL010000066.1:0-259 GCF_022012315.1 Acinetobacter sp. ME22 | reverse complement strand
CAGGGATGGCATTGCTATTAACATTTTACAATCGAGCGCTATCGTTTTCACTTGCCCCAAATAAGCCTTCTCATCGAGGATTGCTTAAACCATTCAAAAATCTAGAAAAACCAAGTTCTCAAAAACAACTGGTTAGTAACTTGTCGAGCAGTGCCTATCAGTCAAGCATGGACATTAGCCAAATTCAACAAGTGCTAGAAGCACTGTATCAAAAAAAACAAGCCATGATAACTAGCTTGGATATCATACTGTCGTTAGA
>NZ_JAKLTL010000065.1:0-259 GCF_022012315.1 Acinetobacter sp. ME22 | reverse complement strand
GCCTGATTTTCTAACGACAGTATGATATCCAAGCTAGTTATCATGGCTTGTTTTTTTTGATACAGTGCTTCTAGAATTTGGCTAATGTCCATGCTTGACTGATAGGCACTGCTCGACAAGTTACTAACCAGTTGTTTTTGAGAACTTGGTTTTTCTAGCTTTTTTAATGGTTTAAGCAATCCTCGATGAGAAGGCTTATTTGGGGCAAGTGAAAACGATAGCGCTCGATTGTAAAATGTTAATAGCAATGCCATCCCTC
>NZ_JAKLTL010000064.1:0-260 GCF_022012315.1 Acinetobacter sp. ME22 | reverse complement strand
GATGACAATACCGACTATGGTGATATCGAAGTCAGTTTCAGCCATGACGATGGTGCAGTACTGTACTTCAATGGCACGCAAATTGACTTTGAAACAACGGGCTATTACAACAGCACAGCCACCATTTCAGAGGATTTAATTAAGACTGGCACAAACGTTATCTTTGTCGGGGCGATTGATACAATCCCTGCAGGCTCGACAGGCGGGATTTACCTGTCGCTGGCATTCTCAATCAAAAGCAAATCTTATCGCGACCTAAA
>NZ_JAKLTL010000063.1:0-268 GCF_022012315.1 Acinetobacter sp. ME22 | reverse complement strand
TGATTATCTGACCCGTGATGAAGATCTTGAGGCTCGGGATGATGCAGCTACAGCATTGGCGATCGCACAGAGTGAATATGCTGCTGCTGTTTCTGTTCGTGATGCATTTGATCCAACAACTCAGGAATATGTGGATGCTCAAGTGATTGTTGACCAGAAACAAACGGGACTAACCACAGCCGAAACGGATTACGCTGCCGCAGCGGCTAATGTCCACGAAGTCTATGTTTATCCTGGTTGTGTCCATTCGATTAGCGCCTGTAATAAC
>NZ_JAKLTL010000062.1:0-268 GCF_022012315.1 Acinetobacter sp. ME22 | reverse complement strand
CGATTATCTGACCCGTGATGAAGATCTTGAGGCTCGGGATGATGCAGCTACAGTATTGGCGATAGCACAGAGTGAATATGCTGCTGCTGTTTCTGTTCGTGATGCATTTGATCCAACAACTCAGGAATATGTGGATGCTCAAGTGATTGTTGACCAGAAACAAACGGGACTAACCACAGCCCAAACGGATTACACTGCCGCAGCGGCCAATGTCCACGAAGTCTATGTTTATCCTGGTTGTGTCCATTCGATTAGCGCCTGTAATAAT
>NZ_JAKLTL010000061.1:0-268 GCF_022012315.1 Acinetobacter sp. ME22 | reverse complement strand
GAGTTTGCATGTCGTGGTGGTTACAGCAGAATAGTCCACCACGATTGTGCTGACTGCTCCAATATCTGTACTTGAAATTAATGTATTGTTGGCATCATAAAGTTCCAGTACATAGCTCACCCCATCTTCTATATGGATACTGTCCTCTGTCCACGCCAATGGCGTTCCGCTGACTTGCAGTACCCTGTTCCGATGTGCCCAACTGAGCATCAGATCACCTGTCACCTCCGTTGGGAAATACGCGCCATTGATCTGAACATTGGCAGGG
>NZ_JAKLTL010000060.1:0-268 GCF_022012315.1 Acinetobacter sp. ME22 | reverse complement strand
AAGTTTGCATGTCGTGGTGGTTACAGCAGAATAGTCCACCACGATTGTGCTGACTGCTCCAATATCTGTGCTTGAAATTAATGTATTGTTGGCATCATAAAGTTCCAGTACATAGCTCACCCCATCTTCTATATGAATACTGTCCTCTGTCCACGCCAATGGCGTTCCGCTGACTTGCTGTACCCTGTTCCGATGTGCCCAACTGAGCATCAGATCACCTGTCACCTCCGTTGGGAAATACGCGCCATTGATCTGAACATTGGCAGGT